>NZ_JBGGWB010000003.1 GCF_041321155.1 Sphingomonas sp. IW22
CATCGAACATCGGCGCTTGCTTCACCGCAAGCTCGCCGCCTAACATCAACCCCCAGACGAGGCCGATCTCTCCGTTCGATCACGCCGCCAAAAGTGCCAAATCATCTGACGACGGACACTCGCCACTCAGCCAGTTGACGCCGGTAAATGTCGGCATGCTCGAGAAAGCATGGACCTTTAGGACCGGCGACCTCACTCCGCCGGGAAAGGTGAATGTTCGCGGGGCGGAGACGACACCGCTGAAAATCGGAGATGGAGTCTATTTATGCTCCGCGCTCAACGACATCATCCGGCTCGATGCACGGACCGGCGCTCAGATATGGCGCCACGAATCCGGTGTCTCCTGGGATAATGTCCGCTTTGCGGCCGTTTGCCGCGGCTTAAGCCATCATGTCTCGAAGAAAATCCCGCAAGGCCAGCCTTGCCATGAGACGATCATCGGCGCGACATCCCGGGACGCCGTCAAGGGCTGGCGCCTGCTGGCCGTTGACATCAACAGCGGCAAATCCTGCGAGAGTTTCGGCACGAATGGCGAAGTCGATCTGTTGCAGGGCATGGGGCGTGCTGTGCCGGGGATGGTTTCGGAGGGCTCGCCACCTGCCGTCGTGGATGGCGTGATCGTCACGAACCAGGAAGTGCTCGACGGGCAGCGGCGCGATGCGCCCTCGGGGGTCGTACGCGGATACGACGCCGATAACGGTGCGTTGTTGTGGGCGTGGGATATCAGGCGGCCCGAGGGCACAGCGCTTCCCCCCAAAGGACCGGATTACAGTCGTGGCACGCCCAATTCATGGGCCGTGCTGACGGGCGATGAGAAGCTTGGGCTGGTCTATGTTCCGACCGGCAATGCGGCGGTCGATTATTATAGTGCGCTGCGTACTCCGCAAGAGAATGCCGTCGCCTCCGCGGTTGTCGCGCTCGATGTGCATACCGGCAAGCAGCGTTGGGTCTTCCAGACCGTCCACAAGGATGTTTGGGACTATGATATGGGGTCGCAGGCCACACTGTTCGATTTCCCCGGGGGCGACGGACGTGCTGTTCCAGCCCTCATGATCCCGACCAAGCGCGGTCAGACCTTCGTTCTGGACCGGCGTTCGGGCAAGCCATTGACGAGTGTGAAGGAACTACCGGCCCCGGCCTACAACGAGGTCAAGGATGACCCGCGCGCCGCGACACAGCCCTGGTCTGTTGGAATGCCGCGGCTGGGTGCAGGCAAGCTCACGGAGGCCGTCATGTGGGGCATGACCCCGCTTGATCAGCTCTATTGTCGCATCAAGTTTCGCAGGGCTCGCTATGATGGCGAGTTCACCAATCCGACGATCAGCCGGCCCTGGATCGAGTTCCCCGGCAACAACGGCGGAACCGACTGGGGAAGCCTGGCCTACGATCCCCAGTCCGGAATCATGGTTGCGAACTGGAACATCGTCGCGATGTACAACCAGTTGGTTCCGCGCAAAAAGGCGGACGCCAACGGCGTGAAGGCCTTCGACGATCCGAACTGGACCACCGGTCCGTCCGCGGAAGGGCCCGGCGCCCAGGTCGGCGCCCCATATGCGATTTCGGTGGAGACCTTCCAAAACCCGCTGACAGGCGTCCTATGCAACGAGCCACCCTATGGCATGATCTCCGCCATCAACATGCATACTCGCAAGCTTCTCTGGCAGCGCCCGCTCGGAACAGCACGAGCGAACGGACCCTTCGGCCTGCATACCGGCCTTCCAATCTCGTTCGGCGTGCCGAGCAACGGTGGGCCGATTATTACCGCGGGTGGACTGGTGTTCATCGCAGCTGCAACGGACAATCTGATCCGGGCGATCGACATCAGGACCGGCAAGGTTGTCTGGAGTGATGTCCTGCCGGCGGGCGGCCAGGCAACACCGATGACCTATTCTGTAGACGGTCGCCAGTATCTGGTGATCATGGCTGGTGGCCATCACTATATGCAGACGCCGGAGGGGGACTATGTCATCGCCTATGCTCTCCCGCAGGAACGGAGGCGCTGACGAATATAGTGGCGCAACCTTGCTCCAGGCCGATCCGACGACGGATCGGCCTGATGACATTTTCATGATATCCGTGAGGAAGGCCTATCGACATTCCCTGCAAATATGGCGACGTTCTATAGAAAAGTAACTGACCCACTGAGGAACCTGTAAACTCGGGGCCTGCCTGACTACCTGGCCGTCCTCGTTAAGCGGCAACAGGCGTCATGATGACGTGCATATTGGCCGGGCTGCCCCTTGTTTCGAACAATGCGTGAAGGAACTGCCCATGACAGCGGAGAAGACGCAAATCGTTATCGTGGGCGGGGGCGCGGCAGGATTGGAACTCGCAACCAAACTGGGCGCTCGCTATGGTCGAAAGAAGCACGACATCATCCTCGTTGAACGAAGCCGCACGCATATCTGGAAACCTCTGCTCCACGAAGTGGCCACCGGTTCGCTGGACGCCAATATGGATGAAGTCGGCTACCGCAGCCACTGCCATAGATGGGGATATCGCTACTTTCACGGGACGCTGGCATCGATCGATCGCACAGCCCGGCAGGTTCACCTGGCCCCAATTCATGACGACACCGGCAAGGAAATCATAGCGGCTCATTCCATCCGCTACGACTATCTCGTGCTCGCCTATGGTTCGGTGACGAATGATTTCGGTACAGTTGGCGTGGCCGAGAACTGCACATTTCTCGACAGCCGCGTCGACGCGGACAGATTTCGTGACCGCCTGCTAGATCATTGTCTGCGGGTTTCGCGCACGATGATGGGTAACCCAAAAAGCGATGCGCGCGTTCGTATCGCTATCGTGGGCGCCGGCGCCACCGGAGTCGAACTGGCGGCCGAACTCTTCAATGCTGCCGAGGCGCTGGGCTATTATGGGCTGGAGGTGTTTGACGGCTCGCGCCTGGAGGTCACTCTCATCGAGGCAGGTCCGCGGATCCTCCCTGCCCTGCCCGAACGTATCGCGGCGGCGGCACATCGTGAGCTTGAAGTGCTTGGTGTCCGGGTTTTGACCGGAACCAAGGTTACTGCGTCCACGCTTGACGGCATTGCGACACTTGGCGGCGAAGTCATCCCGGCGGATCTGCAAGTCTGGGCTGCAGGCGTCAAGGCTGCCCCGATCTCAGGTGGACTGGATGGGCTCGAACTTGCCCCGTCCGGGCAGATTTGCGTCAAACCCTCCTTGCAAACCCAAACCGACGAGCGGATCTTCGCCATGGGTGATTGCGCATTCTGCCTGCTCCCGGGCGAAACCCGGCCCGTGCCGCCGCGTGCCCAGGCTGCCCATCAGATGGCGTCGATGGTCTTCCGCAATCTTGTGCGGCTGATGGACGGAAAGCCATTGATGCCATTCGTCTACAGGGACCATGGCTCTCTGGTGTCTTTAAGCCGGTTTTCGACCGTGGGTTCGTTGATGGGTAATCTGGTGGGCAGTAACCTTGCAGTCGAAGGCCGTATTGCACGCTTCATATATCTGTCTCTCTATCGCATGCATCTCATCGCGGTCCATGGCTGGCTAAAGGGGATGGGTCTGATTGTGATCGGGCAGTTTAATCGCTTTGTGCGTCCAAGGCTGAAGCTTCATTGAGGGCCCGGCGGTATCTCGCTCAGATCTTAGTGTTATAGCGCTAAAGGACGAATTCCGTCGGGACTGACAGTTCGAGAGGATCGGACTTGTCGGCGGGGATTTCGGGCAACGGCCGTGCGGGCTTGGTGATATCGAGCGCAGCGCGGTCGAACAGTAGGCATTCGGTGAAGACCGCGGGCTACTGGTGATCGTGTTTATGCTCGCCGAGTAGGTCGCGAAGGCACTCGATGCCGTCTTCGGACAGGGCCAGCACCGCATGCTCTTCGACGCTGTAAACCCAGATAACGCCGTCTTCGGTGTCCATTTGCTCGGTGAGCTCGTGGAGCAGGTCCTCGCTTTCCTCCCATTCTTGGGCGACTTTCGCGAGGGTTGTCACTGCGTAGACCTTGTTCCGCTGCATCAGGCTGCCAGCTCCTCTACCGGAGCCCTCTGATGATCGGCTTTCCAGTTCCAGGGAAGCAGTTCATGGAGACGGTTCTGGGGGATGTCGGCGATGCGGCTGAGCACGTCGGCAAGCCAAGCCTGCGGATCGATGTCGTTGAGCTTCGCCGTGCCAATGAGGCTCAGCATGAAGGCGGTGCGCTGGCCGCCGCGGTCTGAACCGGCGAATAGCCATGATTTTCTGCCCAGGGCTATACATCTGAGCGCGCGTTCCGCCGCGTTGTTCGAGAGGCAGATCCGGCCATCTTCGAGGAAGGCGGCGAAGGCCGGCCATGCCTTGAGCATATAATCCACGGCCTCGGCCACATCGCTGTTCTTCGATAGCTTTGACCGGTTCTCCCGCATCCATTCTTCCAGATTGGCAACCAGCGGTGCGCTGAGCTCCTGCCGAAGGGCGAGACGCTCCTGTGCCGTTTTGCCGTTGATGGCGCGCTCAATGTCGAAGATCGCGTCGATACGGCGGACCGCTTCCACCGCCAGCGGCGAGATGACGGCCTTTTTGCGGCGCTTCTTGAGCTGCGCGGCGACATCGGCCAGCTCGAAGAAATAACGGCGCGCATGGCTCCAGCACAGGGCGCGGGTCAGCGGCGCCGGCAGGCGGTCGGCATGGAACAACGCATTGTAGCCGGCATAGGCATCGGCCTGGAGAATGCCTCTCCAGCTGCGTAGATGACTCACAGGATGTTCGCCCCGCCGGTCGCGGGAATAATGGAAGATCGCCGCGGGCGGCGCTGGTCCGCCAAAAGGTCGGTCGTCCCGAACATAGGTCCAGATCCGGCCCGTATCGGTCTTGGTCTTGGCCAGCACCGGCACCGTCGTATCGTCGCCATGCAGCCGCTCAGCGGCAAGGACATGGGCTTCGATCAACAGATAGAGCGGCATCAACGCGGCGGTGCAGGCACCAACCTGATCGGCCAGGGTGGAAAGGCTCAGCTCTACGCCCTCGCGGGCATAGCGATCGCGCTGGCGGTTGAGCGGTTGATGCGCGCCGAACTTCTCGAACAGCAGCATCGCCAGGAAGCTGGGGCCAAAGAGCCCGCGGGGGGTGACGTGGAACGGCGCCGGCGGTTGGGTGATCTTCTCGCAATCCCTGCAGGAGAACTTCTCCCGCACGGTCTGGACCACCTTCCACTGGCGCGGCACGACCTCGAGCGTCTCGGTGATATCCTCACCCAGCTTGCACAGCCGTTCCGAGCCACAGCAGGGGCAGGCATCGGGCGCGGCGATGACAACGCGCTCGCGCGGCAGATGCTCAGGCAAGGGCTTGCGCGCGGGACGCTTGCGCTCGAACGGCGCGACGTTGGTCTTCGCCGCTGCCAGGGCAGCCAGAAGCTCATCTTCGCTGGCAGCGGTCTCGCACTCCTCGAAGGTCAGTTCCATCTGGTCGAGCAGATGGCGCGTGCGTTCGGATCGCTGGCCAAAAAGGGTACGACGCATCTTCTCATTCTGCAGTTCGAGAAGGGCGTTACGGGCTTCCAGGTCGGCGTTGATGGCCTTGATGCGGGCGACTTCAGCGGCGACAGCCTCGGCAGCGGCAAGCCGCTCGCGAAGGCTGTCGATCTCTGCTTGCGCCTCGGTCCCCATGGCCGAAGGCATAGCCGAAAAGCACCGGAATCCCTAGCTTCTTAGGTCATGCCGGGGCTTTTATCCGGCCAATGTCGGGCGCCATGTGGCCTGCGGATTACGCCAGTCGATCGCCTCCAGCATACAGGCCATCTGCGAGGGGGAAATGGCAATCACTCCGTCCACGGCCGAGGGCCAGATGTACTTCCCGCGCTCGAGACGCTTGGCATAAAGCGACATGCCAACGCCGTCATGCCAGATAATCTTGCAGAGGTCGCCGCGACGTCCCCTGAAAATGTAGAGATCGCCGGCGAAGGGATCACGTCCGAAACTCTGCTGCACCTGCAGGGCAAGGCTGCGCATGCCGCGCCGCATGTCTGTGTGCCCCGTCGCGATCCATATCCGAACGCCGGAGGGGACTGGGATCACGGCTTGACCGACCGCAGCACTGTCGACACCAGCCCGGGCGATGCGCCAGCGGGAATACGCACGATCGCCCGTTCGAACTCCACGATGATCGCCGATCCGCTCACTGGCATCGGATCGGACTGCACCTGCACTTCTGCAAAGCCTGGGGCTGCCTGCCCCATCTGCCGCCGCCATCTGTAGATCTGGTTCGGCCGCAGATCAGCACGGCGGGCAATCTCCGCCACGTTCGCACCGGGCGCCGAAACCGCAGCGACCAGCTCACGCTTCTGCTGATCGGTCCATACGCGCCGCCGCTCCGGCCCCGAAATTACTGTGATCTGGCTCATCGCACCGTCCATAGTATCGGTGCAAACACCGGCGCTTGCACCGGTGCCATCTCGAAATATCAGCCCATCACCGCAAGGCGGCCCTCACCGGAGCGATACGTCGAACATGACTGACTACACGAACGTATGGCCCGCCCCGTCTGCAAGAGAATTTTACGGTGTTCTGATCAGTCTGCGTCAACGTATACGGTCTCATGGGCTAACCCATGGCCAAGATGGACATCCGCACATTCGGAGCCTCATAAAGTGCGCGGCATTAAGATGCCATTTCGTGTGCCGGGCTTTCCGAATGCCGATTGACTGTCAGGCCATCTTTGCGATCCTTCCTGCAAACCTCGTTGGGCTACCCGCGTGGTGCGCGTAGCCGATTTCGTCAGCCTGCGGCGCAGTAGTTGCGGTCGAAGGGTTTTTTCCTTGCGCAAGGCCACCCAAGCAATCCGCGCCAGCTTGTTGGCCAGCGCAACCACCACGGTATTACGATGCGCGCCCCTGTCAATCATCCCTTTCAGCCAGCGGCCAAGCGCAGTGTCGCTTGAAGATAGTGACGGGAGTGCCGCGCGGGCGCCGTGAATCAGCAGGGTGCGCAAATAGGTGTTGCCGCGCTTGGAGATGCCAAACAGTCGCGGCTTGCCTCCAGTAGTGTGCTGGCGCGGGACGAGACCAAGCCAAGCACCAAGATCCCGAGGCCTTGCGAAACTGCTACCATCACCTACGGCCGCGACCAGTGCTGTCGCGTTCAGAACCCCCACGCCCGGGATCGTCGTTAGCCGGCGCATCGTTGCGTCGCTACGTGCCAACTCGACGAACTCGCTGTTGAACGCGGCGATCCTCGCATTAAGCTCTCTCCATTCGGCGCGCAAATCTTGTACCAACTGGCGAATGCGGCAAGACAGTTCGGTCTTCTCATCGGAGAGCAAAGCGTCGATCCCTAGCTCGAGCTTGCGCCGGCCGGTCGGGAAGATCACCGCCCGTTCCAACAGGATCGCCCGGAGCTGGTTAATGAGGTTGGTCCGCTCTGCGACTAATCGCGAACGAACCCGGTGCGGTGTCTGAATGTCCAATTGCTCCTGGCTCTTGAGACTCACGAAGCGCATCGTTGGTCGAGAAGCAGCTTCCGCGATTCCTTCGGCGTCCCGGTCGTCGTTCTTCTGCGCTTTAACATAAGGGCGAACATACTCTGGCGACATCAACCGAACCTCGTGTCCCTGCGCGGCAAACATCCGACCCAGATGGTGCGCGCCGCAGCAAGCTTCCATCGCCACCACGCAGGTTGGAAGCTTCGCCATATAGTCGATCATGGTCTGGCGACGCATCGACCGGCGGATCACCACCGAGCCGTGCGCGTCAACGCCGACGACACTGCACGCGTTTTTGCCAAGATCAATCCCGAGGATCGTAGTAGCCATTTTGTTACTCCCTTCCTTTTCTGAAACCGAAATCTTACCCGAGGTCGAGGAAAAGGGGCGGGCCATTCCATAAAGTGCATTTTACGTGCGCTAGCTGAGCTGCCCCCTTTCAAGTGGACCATCGAGTATGATGGAAATCACCACGCTCCTCCATCACGGCGAGGCAATGACGGGCGGTCATCTCCGACGCCGGTGTCGCACGCCACAAGCTCGTGAGGGAGGTCTTGAGCCCCTGGTTTTCGCGCCGATAGAGGTCGAGCAGCATATCGCTCGCCGGATCGGAGCAGAGCGAGCCGAACTCCCTCGTCAGCGTTTTCCTCGCAGTGATGATCGACTTGCAGAGGGAAACGTTAACGGATGACCGGCCGATCTCTTTCACCATGGCCTTGATCTGAGCGTCGTGTCGCATGGGCAATCACTCCACGTCCCACATTTGGGGCTTCATCGTACCACTCGATGCCGATGCTCCCGGATTCGCTCCCCCTCGCGATTGAAACGGAATGTTCCAACCGCATCATGACGCAATCCGTCTGTCTCAGACATGTAACTTTTGGACGGGGACCAAGCGGTCAATAGCCTCGTCGTCCATGTAGGTTGTCCTCCGATGCGCGGCTGCAAGGGATCGCCAGCGGAATTGGGGGATGATGGGACGGCGCGGCAGGTACGGAGGCGCGCGCTGCTCTTCTCGACGCACAGGGGATGTAACCGCCAATGGCGGCGCGTAAGGGCGCGTCCGGCTTTCCCGATTGGATGCGGCTTTCCCCCCGGCGAGATGCTCCTATGTCACCGGGAGATCAGTTCATGCCATGATCGTCGCGCGGCACGCGACCGGCCCGTCGCTCATCGCTAGCAAAGTGACAGTCCAAAGCGGCGGACTTAAGCAACGCTGGGTGCCTTCCTCCGGCGCTGAAAGAAAGAATATCATGTCCGACACGTTGGAGCTGACCTTCGCCGACGTCTGTCGCATCATCGGCGCCATCCTCCCGCGCGGTGCGACGTCTCAAGAATGCAGCAGGTGACGAACGCGGGCTTGCTCGGTGCTGGGTTCGAGGCCATCCGGTCGATGGCGCTGAAGGAGTGACGTTCCTTCGAACCGATGTGCGAACGGCTGCATCGCCGCCGGTTGACAGCTTTGATCTCGGCTTCGCCTTGCACCGCTCGGTGATTGATGGCGAGCAGTGCCGGATCGTTGCGATAATAGTGCCGATTGATGAACAGATCGGCGAAGTCGCCGAAATTGTCGATGCGGATCAGCCGACGGTTCGAGCGCCGGAACCACACCCCATGGACCATGGCCAGCCGGTCGAACCCCAGCTCCCGCACCGCAGTCTTGGTGTTGGAGAACAGGTCTCACACGTCCGTGCATCGCGCCGATACGATCGAGAACTGCTCCACGATGCGGTGAATGGGCATCGCTAGCCACCCATCCGCCGGCGCAAGAAGAACGCACCACTGCCTTCTCGCGCAATGCAGGTCGGCACGGAATATATTCAACAGAAGTAATGATGATGGTATGGCGCAGGAGTCGGCAATATGTGGTGCGGCTATGCCGCGCATCTCACAGGATGCGGGAGGCTCAAGGCCAACCCCTCCGGCGCGCTTGTGCGGCGCCCCTTTTGTAATTCGTTATCATCCAGACGATCGGTGGGAGTGTTTCCGATACTGAGGTCACAAATGTGCAATGCGCGGATGCATCGAGAAAGTTTTCGGGAGCAGGCATCGGAAATGCAACCCCCGGTCGTCTTGGAGTATGATGGCAGACGGGATTAGCGAATGGATCCACTGATGTGACGCGAAACCGGCGCGAGATTGTCGCCTGGGTGGGGAGCCATGTGGTTCCCCACGAGGCAGATCTGCGCGCCAGGCTCAGGCGAATGGCCGTGCCGGAAGACGAGATCGGGGATATCCTCCAGGACGCCTATGTGAAGATCGCCCGGCTCGACGATGTCTCGCACATCCGCAGTGGCCGCGCCTATTTCTTCTCGACCGCCAGATCCGTGCTGCTCGATCGCATCCGGCATAACCGCATCGTGCGGATCGACAGCCTGACCGAAGCGGACACGCTAGCGCTGGCCGACGACGATCCCGGCCCGGAACGCCGGGCCGGTGCACGCCAGGAACTGGAGCGGGTCCGGCGGCTGATCGCGGAATTGCCCGAGCGGTGCCGGGTGATTTTCGAGATGCGCCGGATCGAAGGTGTGCCGCAGCGTGAGATCGCCGAACGGCTCGGCGTTCCGGAACATACGGTGGAGGCACAGGCGATACGCGGCCTCAAGCTGATACTGAAAGCAATCGCGGGAGAGAGCGTCGAAGCGATGCCGTCACCGCGAGGGAACAGGAAAGAGAGTGAACGTGACGAGCAGCGCAATGAATGATGACGACGCCGCGCGCTGGGCGATCCGGCTCGGCGAAGGAGCGCTGACCTCTGCGGAGGAGCAGGCGCTTGACGACTGGCTGCGTGCCGACGAGCGGCGGCAAGGCGCATTGCTGCGCGCCGAGGCAGCGCTTGCCTATCTGGATCGCGGTCGCGCGCTGGCGGAAACGCTTGTCGAAACATCGAATGACGATGAAGCGCCTAGCTGGGCGCGCCGTCGTTTCCTGATCGGTGGAAGCTCGCTTGCGGGACTGACGGCAGCCGGTGTCGCCGGATTGGTCCTGACACGGCCCGCGCAGATCGAGATCAGGACGGCATTGGGCGAGATCCGGCGTGTGCCGCTACCGGACGGCTCGGTGGCTTCGGTCAACACCGCCAGCGACGTGGCGGTGGTCATGGCGGACAAGCGCCGCGGTGTGCGGTTGAACGACGGCGAAGCCTGGTTTCAGGTCGCGCATGACAAGAGCCGCCCCTTCGTCGTCGAAGCGGGCAAGGTCCGGGTGCAGGCGGTTGGCACGGCCTTTTCCGTTCGCCGACGTGATGATGGTGCCGACGTGCTTGTCACCGAAGGCGTGGTTGAAGCCTGGGTGGACGGCCATGAAGACCAACGCACCCGGATCGCCGCCGGGTCGAAAAGCTTCGTGGCCGACGATGCCAAGCCAATCAAGGTCACATCGGCCGGCAATATGATCGACCGGGCCTTATCCTGGCGCACCGGGGAACTGGCGCTCAATGGTGAGAGCCTCGATTATGCCGTTGCCGAACTGAACCGCTATAACGCACACAAGATCGTGATCGATACGCCGGCCTTGGGCCGAGAGTCGCTGGTCGGCTATTTCCGCGTCGATCAACCGGAGGGGTTCGGTCAAGCCATCGAAGCGACGATGGCGGCGAAAATGACGATCGAGGGCGACAGCATTCACCTGTCTCGGTGATTGATGAACTTTTTTTGACTGCCACCATCGGAAAGAAATCGCCCGACCGTCTTGTTTTCATCGGCCGCACTCAATGCGGGCGGGGGAGATAACAAATGCGGGGACAATTCGGACTTTCAGTGCAGCAACAGTTGATGGCGAGCGGCGCAGCGCTCGTGATCATGGTGAGCGCCAGCCCGGCGATGGCGCAAACGCGGACGTTCGATGTACCCGCCCAGCCGGCATTGCGCGGCATTCCAACATTCGCAAAACAGGCCGGCATTCAGATTGTCGCCAGTGGGAGCGCCGTTCGCGGAAAGCGCACCAATGCGGTTCGTGGTAGCTATTCGGTCGAGGAGGCACTGCGCCGTCTGCTCGAAGGGACGGGCCTGAAGGCGTCCCCGCTGGGAACGAACGGCATCATCACCATTCAGGGCACTGGCCCGGGGGAAGCGGAGGACGGCAGCGCCCCGGCGGGCAACGAGAGCGCTGACATCCTGGTGACCGGAACACGCATTCGCGGTGTCCAATCACCATCTCCGATGGTGGTGACGACGCGCGAACGCATTCAGGACCAGGGTATCGATGATCTGGGTAGCTTCGCGCGCAACCTAACGCAGAATTATAATGGCGGGCAGAACCCGACAGTCGCCGGTGGCGGCAACCAGGGGCGCCAGAACAATTTGACCTCATCATCCTCGCTGAATCTGCGTGGCCTCGGAGCGGATGCCACGCTGACCCTCATCAACGGCCATCGCACCTCTTATGACGGGATCGGACAGGGCGTAGACATCTCGGCTATTCCCGTCGTGGCCATCGAACGGGTCGAGATCGTCACCGACGGCGCGTCCGCCCTCTACGGTTCAGACGCGGTAGCCGGCGTCGCCAACGTCATCCTGCGGCGCGACTTTACTGGCCTTTATACCTCGGCCCGCATCGCCGGCTCGACCGACGGCGGCAACTTTCAGCAGCAATATGATCTTGTCGGCGGTACGCACTGGGGTTCGGGCGGCTTCATGGGCGTGCTGGATTATTCGGACATCACCGCCATCAACGCGCGCGACCGCGACTACACGCGCAATCTCGACGACAGCCAAACACTGGTTCCGGCGCGCGAGCAGGTGAGCGTAATCTTGGCGGGCCACCAGCAGTTGAGCAATGGTGCTACTCTCGAACTGGATGGCCAATTCGCTGATCGCAGCGCGGAGACGCGCTTCCCGTACACGACGACCAGCAGCGCCTTCACGTTGGGCAACGTGCCGCACGTCGACACGACGAGCTATACCATCACGCCGACCCTGCGCTTTGCGCTTCCCGGCCGTTGGCAGGCATCGCTGAGCGGCACGCACGGCCGTAGCAATGTCGACATCGACACGCGGGCATTCAGTGCCGGCGTGCTGACGACGAGAACCGGTCTCGCCTACGACAACAGCATCGATGCATTGGAAGCGACTGGCGAAGGTCCGCTGTTTAATCTTCCGGCAAGTGACGTCCGGCTTGCTGTCGGCGGCGGCTACCGTCGCGTTGGTTTGGACGTTTTGATCCAGCAGACCAGCGGCGGAACAACCACAACAACATCCGACACATCGAATAGCCGGCAAATCTATTTTGGCTATGGGGAGTTGTCGGTCCCGCTCGTCGGACAGGCGAACCGCCTCCCTCTGGTCGAGAGCCTCGATCTAAGCGGTGCGCTTCGCTACGAAAATTACCGGGGCGTCGGTGACGTTCTGGTTCCGAAGCTGGGCATCGTCTATCGACCAGTTCGCGATATTACGCTTCGCGGTACGTGGGGTCGGTCGTTCAAGGCGCAGACCCTTTTCCAGGAATTTCAGGCAACCGAGGCGATCTTCGCACCCGGGTACTATTTTCCGAACTTTCCGGCCGACCAATATGTCCTGCTTCTGTCGGGCGGCAACGCCGGGCTAAGGCCGGAACGCGCAACAAACTGGACCGCATCGATCGAAGTGCGACCGGTGAACGGCCTTACCCTGCAGGCGAGCTATTTCAACATCCAGTTCAAGGACCGGGTCGTCACGCCGGCAACCAGTTCGACGAGCGCTTTTTCAAACCCGGCCAACGCCGACCTGCTGACCTACAATCCCACTCTCGCCCAGATCGCAGCCGCCGTGGCGGCTGCAACCAACGGCGTCACCAACCTGTCGTCCGTCGCCTATTCACCATCGCTCGTGGCCGCCATCGTAGACAATCGTCTGCGCAACGCGGCGCGGCAGGCCATTCAGGGTGTCGATCTTTCCGCCGACTACAGGATGGACATCGGTCCGAGCGAAACACTGCAGCTTATCGCATCGGCAAGCTATCTCGAAAGCGATCAGCAACTGACGCCGCTCAATCCAGTGGTAGATCTGGCCGGCACGATTTTTAACTCGCCACATTGGCGCGCCCGCGGCGGAGGGATCTACAGGCGCGATAACGTTACCGTCTCAGCGTTTGTGAACCATGTCGGTGGTACAAGCGACACGCGCTACACACCCGCCGAGCCGGTGCGCTCATTTACGACGGTCGATCTTGTCGCGCGGCTGCGGTCGACGGAAAGCGCCGGCCTTGCGCAAGGCATCGAGGCGACAGTGGCTGTCTCGAATCTGTTCAACCAGGCGCCAAGCCCGATCAGGAATAGCAGCCTCATCGATCCGCCCTACGATTCGACCAATCAGTCGGCTGCCGGGCGCGTGATCAGCCTCACGATCGCCAAAAAATGGTAAGGCTCTTGCTGGCGACACTGTGCGTCACGGCGTTTGTGTATCCTGCACCAGAAGCGCATGCTCAAACCCAGCCCTTGCCATGCCAGGATATTCTGCCGCGCGCGACGCTCGCTCATCCTTCGGTTCGGCCCGTCGCTCCTGAGGATCTCGTGCGCCTCCGGGATATCGGCGTGCCGGATATTTACTTTCCCGGATCTGGCGTTGTCGCGCTTTCTCCAGATCGGTCCAAGGCGGCATTCCAGTTGCGTCAGGCGATTGCGGAAACCAACAATTACTGTCTGGCGATGGTCGTTCTCGATCTTTCCCGTCCGGGTCCACCACGGATCATCGATTCGGGCGGGGAACTGATCCGCTACAGCTTCGACTTTCGCGGCAAGGCTGCGTTTCCGACGGGCGTGGCCTTGCCGATTGCTCCGCGTTGGTCGCCCGATGGTCGATGGGTCGCATTCCTGAAGCGCGTCGGCGGACGGACGCAGGTCTGGCGCGCGGATACGTCGGGAGGCGGCAGTGCACCGCTTTCTAGGATCGATACCGATGTGGAAGATTTCCGGATCACGCCGGGCGGCCATTCGCTGTTGCTCGTGACGCGGCCGGGCCTGCAGGAAGCGCGCGCACGGATCGAGCGGGAAGCACTGTCAGGTTTCCACTATGATGATCGATATTCACCAATTGCGGGCAACCGGCCTTTCCCGCCGACGCCCGTCAGCCAAGAGTATTTTGTCCAGGATTTGGCAACCGGCGATCTACGCGAAGCGGGGCCGGCAGAGATCGCGCTCATCAATCCCACACCTTCCGGTGCCCCTTCGGCAACCGCGATGGACCGGTCACCGTCTGGACGAGCGACCTGGATCGAGCCCGACAAGACGTCGGCATGGACGCTTGGACTAAAGGCCGAGATTGCATCCGGGCAGGTCATTGCGTGTGCTGCGCCGGCGTGTCGAGGCGAACTCAGCAATCCCTCCTGGTCGCCCAACAGCACCGTCGTTCGCTATTTCCGACGCGAAGGCTGGGGCCGTGGCGGAACGGGTATCTACGAATGGTCGCCACAAAGTGGTCACGTGCGCCGTCTCTACGAGACCGAAGAGGTTTTGGCCGAGTGCCAGCCGCGCGGCGCAACCTTCCTGTGCCTGCACGAGGCCGCGGCGCAGCCTCGAAGACTGGTGGACTTCGATCCGAAGGCGCGGACGATACGCGGTGTCTTTGATCCCAATCCGGAATTTAGGATCCTGCAGACGGGCCGTGTCGAGCGGCTGCGCGTGCGCAACAGCTTCGGCATCGAATCCTATTCCGACCTTGTCCTTCCCATCGGCTATAGGCCGGGTCGGCACTATCCACTTATCGTCGTCCAGTATGAAAGCCGTGGCTTCCTGCGTGGAGGAACCGGAGACGAATATCCCGTTCACGCATTTGCAAGCCGCGGTTTTGCCGTCCTGAGCGTGAATCGGCCGCGATCAGTGGGCAGGCAGAGCGGTGCCACGGATCCGATCGAGCTCGACCGTCTAAACCTAGCGAACGACTTCGCCGATCGACGCAGTGTCCACGAGGGCACCATGCTGGCTTTGCAGCAGGTCATCGCTCGCGGCATAGCCGATCCTGCACGCTTGGGGATCACGGGGCTCAGCGATGGCGCATCCAGCCTCCAATACGCGCTGCTCAACAGCAATGTCTTTGCCGCGGCTGCCAGCGGCAGCGGCAGCTTTGAACCGAACTATAATGGCTTTGTCGGGCCAGCCGCAACTCGCGAGTTTCGGGCCATGGGTTATCCCGCGATCCTTGACCCGGCACCGGAATTCTGGAGCCGTATCTCCCTGACGCGCGGCGCGCAACGCATGCGAACACCCCTGCTATGGCAAGTCGATGACGAATATGTCACGGCAGTGACGCCCTTCACCGCGCTGCGCGAAGCAGGGACGCCGGTCGACCTCTATATTTTTCCGGGCGAGCACCATATCAAGTGGCAACCGGCACATCGGTTGGCCATTTATCGGCGCAGCATCCAATGGTTCGACTATTGGCTGAACGGGATCGAGCAAAGCGATCCCGTCGATCCGGGCCAATATGGAAGATGGCGGGAGATGCACGCTGCCATTGGCTCAAGGCGAGTTGCCGATCCTCATGTAGTGCCAGCAGGGAGATAAACATCGCAAAATACTTGCCCAGTTTTTCCGGTCGACAGATCGTGGCAGAATCTCTGCTGAAAGCTCTGATTATCCGGCGAAGGGATGGCAACGACCACCGCACCATCGACCCAACGGACCGCGGAAACCGGATCGGCATGAATCGGCTCTGACGTTTCCAACGCGGCCATCGCGTTCGATGACGTACAGTATAGCGATGTGGTTGCCGGAATAGAAATCCCGTCAGGTCGTAGCGAACACGAACGCCGCAATGCTCTGCTGAGGCCGCACCGTTTCCAAAATTGCCCGCCCTTTTCCAAGTGATGTGTTGGTGCTATTATTGGTTTTGGTAAATTTCCACTCCTGATTTACGGGGGGGAGGGATGAGCCGCTTGGCTGTCCGATGAGAGTGTTCTTCTGGCACCAATACTGGCTCTGGATACGTCCAGCAGCGTCCAGTGAGCGGCTGGTTTCACAGCATTTTTCGACCGAAAATCGCCAGACACCGTCCGGCGACATCCGGCTAAGAGCACCAGCAGCAGCCACAAAATGCGGCTCTTTTTTGGGGCTCTCGGATCGACCCGGCTTTGCTGGGAAAACGACCATGCTGACCTACATCCAGATCAATGCCGCCAAGCCGAGAGAGAAGGCCTGGAGCCTTTCCGATTCTCAAGGCCTCTATCTCATCATCCAACCGAGCGGATCGAAGCTCTGGCGCTTCCGATACCGTTTTCTCGACAGGCAGAAGTCGCTCCACCTCGGCGGCTGGCCGCAGATCAGCCTCGCCGATGCCCGTCTGCGGCGCGACGACGCGAAAAGGCTAGTTGCCAATGGGATTGCGAGAAGAGCGGACCCTGACCGGCCTCGCGCTCTTGCTCCAGTCCAATCCCCTGCGCACCGCGCTCGGTGCCTACACGCTGGACGGTCCCTACGGCCGGTTGCTGGACGCCGCCGAACAGCATCTCGCGTTCGCCGACGTGCAATGCTTCGAGACCGAGGCTTTGATGGGCCAGGTCGGGGTGGTCGCGCCCGTGCTGACCTATCTGTTCCACCGATTGGAGGAGCGGTTCGACGGGCGACCGACCTTGCTGGTGCTCGACGAAGCCTGGATCTTCCTCGATCACCCGCTCTTCGCCGCGCGCATCCGCGAATGGCTGAAGGTGCTGCGCAAGAAGAATGTTGCGGTCCTGTTCGCGACGCAAAGCCTTGCCGACATCGCATCGAGCAGCATCGCTCCAGCTATCATCGAAAGCTGCCCACAGCGCATCTTGCTGCCGAACGACCGTGCGATCGAGCCGCAAAGCCGCGAAGCCTATGTGCGGTTCGGTCTCAATGATCGCCAGATCGAGCTGGTCAGTCGCGCGACGCCCAAGCGGCAATATTACCTGCAATCCGCGCGCGGCAACCGGCTGTTCGAACTCGGGCTAGCAACTGTGTTTAAGTGGCGTGACCTGGCCGCCACGGCGAAGCCGTTTTGAGGACGGCATTGGCGATTGTGACGAGCCTTCGTGCGATTGCGATGATGATGAGTTTGTGGGGTTTCCCACGCTCTTTGAGGGGTTTGGCTACCGGTTTCAGCATCTGATTGTGACATGCAGCGGCGAGCGCGGCCTGGAACAGCACATGACGCAGCGCTCGCCGTCCTCCAACGATTGTTCTCCTGCCGCGCATTGCCCCACTGTCATGCGGCACCGGAGCAAGGCCGGTCATGGACGCGGCTTCGCCTGCTGTCATCCTCCCGAGTTCAGGCATTTCAGCGATCAGCATCGCGGCCGAGACGGGCCCGATTCCCGGAATGGAGCGCAGAAGTTGCGCCTTCGTCGCGAGGCTCTCATCTTGCGCGATAGCGCTTTCGATCCGACGTTCGATCTCGTCGATCTGTTCGTCAAGCATGGCCTTGAGGGCGACGTCCATATCTTCGACATCACCCGCCACACCCTGCTTGTTGCGCGCCGAGATATGTGCGGAGAGCCGCTTGCGTATGTCAACGATCTGGGCGCGTCTTGTCGTCAAAGTTCTGAGAGTGCGAAGATTTTCATTTGGTAATGTTCGTCCCGCGTCTGGCCGGAACAGCATGAACCCGGCGATGAGTTCCGCGTCGATCCGATCTGTCTTCGCACGGGTACCCCGGGAAAGGGCGAAGGCCTTAATCTGCGCCGGGGGCAGTTGCACAGCTTCGACCCCTGCTGCTGCAAGGGTGATCCAGAGCGCCCATTCCTGACCGCCCGTCGCCTCGAACCCAACCTTGACCAGGCCCGGCATCGGCTCGATCAGCTCGCACAGCTGTTTGTGGCCATGTGAGGTGTTCGGCAGGCGGAAACGCCGTGCCGAAGGATGGCAAAATCCGTCGAGCCAGTCGCGGGATACATCTATACCCACGGCGGTTGTCGCTGCTATCATATCACACTCTCTTCCTTATGCTTCGCGGTCCCGCAAACGGGCCGCCGTCAACTGTTCGAGACGGTGAAGAGAGGCGGGATCAGCCTGCTAGCGAACGTGGTCAGGCCACAAGGTGTTTAGCGCTGTATCCCACCCCGTCACCGATCCCGGCCAGGGTCGGTGACGGGGCATCTATAGCAAAGGCGAGACACATAAGGTGTTTGGTCCCAGCGTGTGATGGGTGGTGCCTCCGACCCTGCGACCCAATCCCGCATCGATGCGCTCGTCGCCGAGCACGGCGAGGCCGATTTCGCCGATCGCTTCCTCCGCGATGCCGATCTAGGCTGGGCCGCAGATATCCTTCCCGATTTTCCCTCCCCCCCAAAGCACAGGAGTAAGTTTATGCGTTCCCACATCCGCAAATATCTGACCGCGAGCGCGCTCGGCCTTGGTGCCGCCGCCTCGCTCGTCATGGGTGTCGTCACGACGACCACGCCGGCCCACACGCAGCTCCTCGTGTTCGATCCGAGCAATTACAGCCAGAACCTGCTCACCGCCGCTCGGACGCTGACCCAGATCAACAACCAGATCCAGTCGCTCCAGAATCAGGCGAAGACCCATAGGTCGTGAGATTGTTCGATTGCCGAGCGCGCCACAACGAACCTGCGATCGCAGCACCGCAGCCGATGAACCCGCCCGCAGCGGCGATCGCGCCGGCTTCGTCGAAGATGATCGGCGCATATGCGTCGAACGAGAACCACCATGGGAAGATCGACCACGGATGGTATATCGGGTGGCCGAACGCGAAGAACCAAGGTGCGCCTAGTTCGGCCTGGTAGGCGAGTTCCGCTGCCACCCACTGCGTCGCCGTCCAGATGCTCGCGACGATGATCGCGAGCACCACTATAATTTTTCCGATGAGCAGCTTTGTCGGGGTCATGCGGGCCTCCGCCCGCATCGACGAGGGTTCGTCGTCCGGGCTGACCCTAAAGTCTCAAAATGCTATTGTTTGCGTCAGCGCCCCGCTGGTGCCGTCACAGGCATTAGAAGGGACATTGAAACTGATTTGTCCCGCAATCCGGTTCAGTTCAAAAATAACGCGTACCCAAGCGTTACGATTAATTACCGGCGGCATCGTAGAGTTCAATCTGGTCGTAATCTGCTCGCGCCAACTTGCCCTCCTGGCGCCGCGAGTTTCGCCCATTGCCGGGCTTCGATTTCTCCAGCCGCACCTTGAGGGCGTTCATCTTTCAACCAAAATGCGAACCAATCCAGATTTCGTCTGTATATTGCTAGCCGATGTGTTGGCTGCCACTTTATGTGCGTCTCGTCAGGATAGATGCGTAGTTCGATTGGAGCATCAACCTCTCGCAGAGCGGTAAAGGCGGCGAGGGCGGAGCGGTATTCGCTGTCGGCCATTTGAAGCAGGACCGGGAAGCGGATCTTGCTGGCATTTTTCACCCAGGAGATGCTCGACCAGAAGCTGTCTGAAGCGCTCGTCAACGCCGGCCAGCCGACATATTCGTATTGTCGTGCGGCAGCCGGCCCCAGCAAGGCTAGTTGCGTCGGTTCGGCGCAGCAATTGCTCATGGATGCAGCTGCAAACATGGTGCTGTTCACGCCGGCAAACTGAACCGTCGTAGCGCCATCGCTCAGGCCGGTGATGCCAATTCTTCGGCCGTCGGCCACTCCGCTGTCGATGACCTTCCTCACGCCGACCTCGATTCCGGAAAGAACATTCCGCTTGTCGATGAAGTCAGTAAGGTCCGCCTTGTCCAGGTCCGCATAGCTCTTCGCACCCGGCGCGACCGCTGGCGATCTGGGGCGCTCGATGCTCAAAACGGCAAAGCCATCGTTCGCGAAAGCCTGTATCGGATATTCGTCCCCTGTCCCCCCGCGCAGGAACCCGCGGGAGCCATATTGCACGACGATCATCGGATAGCGTGTCCCGGAACGAAACCCAACCGGAAGGACGAGATCACCGAACATCTCAACGCCGAAGGACGTCGTCCATTGAAGACGTTTGACCTCGCCCTTGGCGAGGCCGGCGAATTCTGGGTTAGGTTCGAAAACGGCCTGCTGCCTGCCTTTGCTCAAATCGACACGGACAATTCGTCGCGGAACAACGCTTCCCTCGGCCAAGCATAGCAAATCGTCGCCGATGGGCTTGCAATCGAAGAGGACGTCGGTCGTCTCGTAAAGTTTGCGCGGCTTATCCTTGCCCGGAACCCACTCATAGATGGCCGTCGTGCCTCGAGCCCAACCTTCTCGCCGGAGGAAACGAACGCGCTGCCCATCCTTCGACCACCATGCGCCCACGGCGATGTCGCTACATGTTTCAGCCGCGCACGTCAGCTTCCGCTGGTCTAGGCCCTCTACCGCCAGGTGGACGGCATAAGGGATAGGCCCATCGGGATCGATGTAGGTCCACGCACGCCTCCCCAGTGGGTTGCTGGTTACGGACTGCGTTCCGGCGGGCTCGGCCTCTCCAGAACCTCGGAATGATTGCTCCTCCCCCGGCGTCGCCGGCCGCGACGCCCCTGTCTGCAAGTCGATGGTTGTGAACGACTTCGGCGCCGGAGCGGGAACGAACGGCGCATTGCTCGCGATCGGAAAATAACGATCGTCGAACAAATATCCCGTTCGCCCCTCGGTCGCGATCGCCAGATAGGCCTGGTTGAGCGACTGGCGAGAGGAGAGAATAAGCGATTGCCCATCGGCCGAAATGCGAAAGTCGGCAATGTCGGAAGCGTTATAGTGTCCGTCGTCAGATGATTTGGCACTTTTGGCGGCGTGATCGAACGGAGAGATCGGCCTCGTCTGGGGGTTGATGTTAGGCGGCGAGCTTGCGGTGAAGCAAGCGCCGATGTTCGATGGTCTGCCGTTTGATCCTTTCACGTTGTTTGATGATGGCGCTGGCCCTGCCGAAGTAGGCGTCGGCGGGGGTCACGTTGTTCAGGCTCTCGTGGTAACGCTGGTGGTTGTAGTGCTCGACAAAGGCCTCGATCTGGGCCTCGAGGTCACCGGGCAGGAAGTAGTTCTCCAGCAGGATGCGGTTCTTCAGGGTCTGATGCCAGCGCTCGATTTTGCCTTGGGTCTGGGGGTGCATCGGAGCGCCGCGGACATGGCTCATCTTCCGAGCCTCGATGTATTCCGCCAGTTCGCCAGCGATGTAGCTGGGGCCATTGTCGCTGAGCAGCCGGGGCTTGTGCAGCACCGTCGCGCTGTCGCAGCCTGACGCCTGCAGGGCCAGGTCCAGCGTATCGGTTACATCCTCGGCCCGCATGTTGGTGCACAGCTTCCAGGCGATGATGTAGCGCGAGAAGTCGTCGAGCACGGTCGAGAGATACATCCAGCCCCACCCGATGATCTTGAAGTAGGTGAAGTCGGTCTGCCACATCTCGTTCGGACGCGTGGTCTTGGTGTGGAACGCATCGGCGGCCTTGATGACGACGTAGGCCGGGCTGGTAATCAGGTCGTGGGCCTTGAGCAGGCGGTAAACCGTGGCTTCGGATACAAAGTATTGACGTTCATCGGTAAATCGTACCGCCAACTCGCGAGGCGATAGCTCGGACTGCTCCAGGGCCAGTTCCACGATTTGGTCCTGCACATCCGGTGCGATGCGATTCCACACCCGGCTCGGTGCCGATGGCCGATCTTCCAGCGCCTCCGGGCCGCCCTCGAGGAAGCGATCATACCAGCGGTAGAACGTCCGCCGGGCAATGCCGAGCTGGTCCAGCGTCCGCTTGGCAGGCAAGTGCGACTGCTCGACGATCCTGATGATCTCGAGCTTTTCGGATGCCGGATACCTCATTCGTCGTCGCCCCCATCCGCGATCATGCTTTTTTTCAGCAGACGGTTTTCGAGCGTCAGGTCGGCAACGCATTCCTTCAGGGCGCGGGCTTCGCGCCGCAAGTCCTGCACTTCGCCCGTGGTCGCGGCACGGGCAGTGTCGCCGGCCAGGCGGCGCTTGCCCGCCTCCATAAACTCCTTGGACCAAGTGTAATACAGACTCTGGGCAATGCCTTCCTTGCGGCACAGCTCGGCAATGCTGTCCTCGCCGCGCAGACCGTCGAGCACGATGCGGATCTTGTCCTCGGCCGAGAAATGCCGACGGGTCTGCCGCCGGATGTCCTTCACCACCCGCTCAGCGGGGGCCTTGACCGGCGATTTTTTCAAGGAGGGTTGGGTCTTCATCTTCGTTCCTTCGTCACTACGACGAAGCCCCAACCCTCCTTAAATCACAACCTCAAATCTGTGCCATGGGCGCTGACGGCGGACAGACTTCACCGTCAGCCAAACCCGCTAACAATATATCGCCTTGGGATGGCCTGGGAGCGAGTCATAGGAGGATTGTCCATGAGCGAATACGTTGTAATTGATCCGGCAACAGATAGCAGGATTGCGGTGTATCCCGAAGCGTCGGGAGCAGATATTGAGCATATGCTGGCAACTGCGCAGAAGACATATGATGAGTGGTCTTCCTCGACGTCAGTCTCTGACCGTGCGGCAAAGCTCAATCTGCTAGCGGAAATTTTTGTTGAACGTGAAAATCAACTTGCAGCAATAATCCACCAGGAGGTGGGGAAACCCGTCGCCGACTCAGTCGACGAAGTTCGATTTTCGGCAGAAATACTTCGTGCATTCGCTAATAACTCAGAAAAGTGGTTAGCTGACGAAGAATTGCATGTAAAGGATGGCATGCGTACTGTCATTAAGCGTCAGGGGATCGGTATTATCCTTGGAATTATGCCATGGAACTATCCTTATTATCAGGTTGTGCGCTTCGCCGCTCCAAACCTGCTGCTCGGAAATACAGTTATAATAAAACATGCAAACCAATGTCCTGCTTCCGCCAAGATACTCGAAGAGATGTTTCTGGACGCCGGTTTTCCTGCCGGCGCATATACAAATGTGTATGCGACTCATGATCAAATATCGACCTTGATTGCGGATGATCGCTTGCAAGGTGTGTCATTAACTGGTTCAGAGCGCGCTGGCGCAATTGTTGCAGAACAAGCTGGCCGCAATCTCAAGAAGTGTGTGCTCGAGCTTGGCGGATCGGACCCCTTCATCGTACTCGACACTGCTGACGTCGAAAATGCTGTAAAACATGCAGTATGGGGCCGTATGAAGAATATGGGGCAATCCTGTACCGGCTCCAAGCGCTTCATCGTTATTGAATCGGTGTTCGATGAGTTCAAGGAAAAATTCATCGAGGCGCTTAAGAGTGAAGCTGGCGTTGCTGAGTTTCCACCTTTGTCTTCACGTGCTGCGACCACAACGCTTGTAAAACAGGTGGAAACGGCTCTTAAGGAGGGAGCACAGCTTGAGATCGGTGATAATTTACCGAATGGTAATTTCTACAAGCCGGCTGTGTTGACAAACATTACGCCCGATATGTCCGTCTATTCGGAAGAGTTGTTTGGTCCCGTTGCTCAACTTTACTGTGTCTCAAGCGACGACGAGGCTGTAAGGCTTGCGAATGACAATCCATACGGCTTGGGTTCGGTGGTTATATGTGATGATATCGAACGTGCTGAACGCGTCGGTGATCGTCTTGAGGTTGGCATGGTGTATCTTAATGCAGCGGGCCTGGATGGGGCGGATGTGCCCTTCGGAGGCATTAAGAAGTCCGGTTTCGGGCGTGAGTTGGGCAGACTGAGCATTGATGAATTTGCCAACAAAAAGATTTATCGTTACGGGTGAGGTCTGATTTTGGGGTGGGCACGACGGCGGATGCACGTGTTTCGTTTGAAAGCGCGCTTGCTAGCAGGCCGTCGTGCCAATTTGAATCGCTGAGTCCGTGAACTGATCCGTGGACGCCTTCCTGCATCGGGCATTGTATGATACTGCTGGTGTTTCAGGAAATCCAGGCGTTCATGTTGAGCGCGAGATTGGCAACCCATAGTATTCCCTCGGTGCAGACGGATCGATTGTACATACGTCAGAACAGGCCCATTTCCGCCTTCTGATAGGCAAAGACCTGCTCGACGCTGGCGCATTGGCCTGGATTGGGTGGCGTTACCGCTCCGGATGTCGTCCGACACCGGTCACCCCGATCAAGGAGCGGCAATAATCCCCGCGAATGGGCACCGTGTAAGGCGGCCTTCAGACCTCACTTACTTTTTTATTGCTCCATGATCGATCGATAAGCGGTATCGGCCCAGACAGACGTCCCGTTTGCAGCCAAGGATTGACCCTGACCGGGCCTTGATCTGCACTTTCGCCGAATTCTGCAAGACCGCAGAGGATGTTCCGTTGATCAGTTCGTCGTTCAGGCAAGCGATTGGATCCCTCATCCCTCGGGTGAGCCCGATTTGACGTAGGGCGACTTCAAATAGAGTTTCAAAATCTCGAGATGCTACTTGCATCAGCGCACAACTGCGTGGGGCAGGCTCCCAAGCCACGGCGGTGTACCTCGCCAAAAACTCGGCATAGTTCATCAATGTTGAACTTACTTCATTCCTGAACCACTTCTATCCCATCCAGTTCATGTGGTAAGGCTATGCCGCTGCACCTTTTGGGATGACACATGACGCAAACGGGCGCTTTGAAAGACGGGCAGGGGAACAGGACGTGATCCAATCCATCGAGCGCGCGGTCGCGATTCTTGAGATCATCGCGCAAGAGGGCGGTGCCGCCCATCTGCGTCATATTGCCGAGAAGACGGGGCTCGGTAAGACTACCGTCCACAACATCCTGAAGACGCTCGACGAACTGGGCTATGTCAGCCGGCGTATCGGCGACATGCGTTATCATCTGGGCAACCGGATACTCAACCTGGCGCGGATTGCCGGCGATGATTCCGCGTTACGTACGCGGCTTCGGCCCGTTTTAGAAAGGATCGCTGAGAAGACCGGTGAAACGGTCTATCTTGGCGTTCCGAGCGGGGACGAAATCTACTATCTCGCCGGCATCGAGTCAGGGCAGATGCTCAAGACCTCTCGGCCGCCGGCCGAGCGGGAGCGGCTCGAGGGCTCGGCGGTAGGGCTCGTCTTTCTCGCCTTCATGCCTGGGCTGCGAAAGCGCGTCCTGGCGACGCGCGCCGATGCGTTCCCACCCGATATCGTCGCAGAGTTCGAAAAGGTGGCTACAGTGGGCTACGCGCTCGATCTTGAGGCATCCTCGCCCGGACTGCATTGCGTCGCCGTTCCATGGCGCGAAAATGGCGAGGTGAGGGCGGGCATAGCCTTGAGCGGGCCATCCATTCGTATGCCGCGAAAAACGCTGCCTGACCTGGCCTGGCTGATGATGAATGAACTCGATAAGATGAAATAGTTGCTCATTTCCCGTGCGTTGCATGGCCGTCGTTGATCGTCATAGATGAACAAAGAGCGTCACGACGAGGACGTTCATCAGCCCCACCAGCACCATGACGAGGCCGGCAATCGAGCCTTCTTCCCGGCCAATCTCATGTGCCTTGGCCGTACCTGCACCATGAGCGGCGGTCCCGAAAAGTGCGCCACGCGCCAAGGTCGAACGCACAGGCAGCCAGGCCAGCATCGCTTCACCCAGCACGGCTCCAAGTACACCCGTGAGCACGGTAAAGACCGCTGTCAGATCGGGTATACCGCCAATATCGCCGGATACCGCCATTGCGAAAGGCGTGCTGATGGAACGGGGCAGCAGACTCTGGCGAAGAGGGCCGTCGAGACCGAGAAGTGTGGCGAACAACCAGCTTGTTCCGACCGCCGTGGCGCTCCCGACAAGCATGCCTATTGTCAGCACCGGCCACTGCCGGCGGATCAGCTCCCGCTGTTCGTAAATTGGTACGGCGAAAGCAACGGTTGCCGGTCCAAGAAGGCTGACAAGCCAACCCGTGCCACGGATATAGTCCCGGTAATCCTCGTGCAGCATCTGGACAAGGATGATCAGGCAAGCTGGCGTAACGGCCAGCGGCATCAACCACCAACGCGGCCAATGTCGATACAGGCGCTTCGCTATCAAATAGAGCAGGACGGTGGCCACCGACCACAGCAGCGACTGGATCAGCGGGTCATGCAGGGAGAGGGTTGGCGCCGTCATCACCGGACCTCCAGCGATAGCAAAGATCGATCGTCACCGCCGTCACGCCCATCACCGCGATCGTGCTTGCAACAATCACGGCGAGAACCTTCAATCCGAGGAGCCCGAAAAACTCGTGATGGTCGGTTACGGCGAGAACGGCGGGGATGAAGAACAGCAGCATCTCGCCCAGGAACCATTCGGCACCTCGCTTCATGCTGAAGAGGCTCACCCTGTGGGTGGCGAGCAGACCGAGGGCAAGGAGCATCCCGACAACCCCGCCCGGTGCCGGGAAGCCTGTCCAGCGCACAATCCCCTCGCCGACGACCCAAAGGGCGACGATGAGCCCGATCTGGATCAGGCGGCTGGCATGGAAGCGGCGGCGAAAACGAACGACGAGCGCGTGGATCATGGTGACCTCCGCCATCTCTATATGCTGCGCCGCAGCATGAGTAAAATGACTTGTTGGACTAGATAATATTCGCATAAGGAATTCTGATGGAACTGCGATCCCTTCGGGCCTTTGTTGAGGTCGTGCGCCAGGGCGGTTTCTCGCAGGCCGCCAGGACGGTTTTCACCACACAGTCCGCGGTGAGCAAAGCCGTGCGCCAGCTTGAGGCAGAAATCGGCATGCCTGTACTCGATCGCGTCGGGCATCGCAGCACATTGACGGCGGCAGGCGAAATTGTCTTTCGCCGTGCTACCAGGATGCTTGCGCAGCGCGAGGACATGTTGGCCGAACTTGAGGACTTGCGCGGCCTGGGGCGCGGCCTGCTGCGCCTCGGCTTGCCGCCTGTTGGTTCGAGCACGTTGTTCGCCCCGCTATTCGCGGTTTATCGCCATCGGTATCCTCAAATCGACATCCGCCTCCTCGAACATGGCAGCAATCGCCTGGAGGAAATCCTGCGCGCAGGAGAGATCGATCTTGGGGCCTCGCTTCTGCCGGTCTCGGACGAATTCGAGTGGCAGATTGTGAGGCGCGAACCACTCGTGGCCCTTCTTCCTGTCCAACATCCTCTCGCCCAGAAAGACACCATCCAGACCGTCGAGCTGAAGGACATGCCGTTCGTCCTGTTCGAAAGCGGGTTCGCGCTGAACCGCATCATCCTCGACCTTTGCCGCAGACAGGGTTTCGAGCCCGAAGTTGTGGCGCGGAGCAGCCAGATCGATTTCATCATCGCACTGGCTGTGGCTGAACTTGGCGTGGCATTCATGCCGCGCCTGATCGCCGAGCAGCGCCCAAATGACCGGATCCGTTATGTTCCCCTCGCTGAACCGGATGCCTATTGGGACATCGCAATGATCTGGCGTAGGGGCGCCTATCTTTCGCATGCCGCGAAAGCCTGGCTTGATCTTGTAAAGGAAACCCATCCGAGCGATTGATTGGCCGGTTCTCCTGACCGCCCATACGCCTAACACGTGACAGCGCAGACCGATTTTCAAGATCGTTGAAACCTTGCTGAATTATTCCCATGTCCCTTTGCGATTTCTTCCCATCGCGCACTCCATGATTAATGTCTGAGGCTGCCTTTTCATTCAAGGAAGGAAGCCATAAATGGACTTCAGTACAGCGCAGTCCCTGGTCGCCGTCGCCAAGAGCGAGGCGGACAAGACGGGAGTCTCAGTTTCCATCGCGGTACTCGATGCAGCCGCCCATCTCCTCGCTTTCGCCCGCTCGGAAGCCGCCGCTCTCGGAACGATCGACGTCAGCCAGAGGAAGGCACGTACCGCCGCGCTCTTCCAGACTGACAGCAGCGAGCTCGGCGCCGGTGTCGGTCCCGGCGGACCCGCCTATACATTTGAGAACACCAATGGTGGTCTGATCGTCTTTGGCGGCGGTGTCGTACTTCGCAACAAGGATGGGGCCTTTATCGGTGCGATCGGCATCGCAGGAGCAACCATCGAGCAGGATGAGGCGATCGCCAAGGCGGCTGCCTCGTCCATCCTGGCCTGACGGGGGCGATATGCCGTTTGGCCTTCTCGCATTGGCGGTGGCTGCTTTCGCAATCGGCACGACGGAATTCGTCATGGTCGGATTGATCCCGGAGATGGCGCGGGATCTGTCCGTGTCGATTCCGGTCGCCGGTCTGCTCGTCAGTCTTTACGCGCTGGCGATTACTCTGGGGTCGCCGACGGTGACGGCGCTTACCGGAAAGCTGCCGCGCCGTGAACTCGCCATCGGCCTGATGGCAATCTTCACGCTGGGCAACCTGCTCTCCGCCCTTGCTCCCGACTATGCCTTGCTCCTTACCGGGCGGATCATCGCCGCGGTCGCCCACGGCGCGTTTTTCGGAATCGGCGCAGCTGTCGCGACTTCGCTCGTGGACAAATCACGTTCGGGACAGGCGGTATCGATCATGATGGCCGGGCTGACTTTGGCCATGGTGATCGGAGTGCCCTTCGGCTCGTTCGTTGGGCAGCATCTTGGCTGGCGCGCGCCGTTCTTTGCGGTCGTGCTTCTCGGAGTCATAAGCGTAGCAGGCCTGATTGTCGCGCTGCCAAAGGCGATTGAGCACACGCCTCCGGCCGGCCTTCTCTCGCAGTTCGCCTTGCTGGGTAAGCCGCGCCTCCTGGCCATGTATCTCGTTACAGTCTTTGGTTATGGCGGCTCTTTCGTCGTCTTCACTTATCTCTCGCCGCTGCTGACCGGTGTGACGGGGGTAGGCGAAAACGCAGTCAATCTGGCCTTGATGCTCTTTGGCGTCGCCAGCCTGCTTGGAAGTCTCCTGGGCGGTCGGCTTTCCGATACATTCGGCCTGAGAACGACCTTGAGAGCGACTTTGATGGCTCTCTCTGTTGCGCTGGTCCTTCTTCCCTTGGCCGCCACGAACACCGTCAGCATGTTCATCCTCCTGTTCATCTGGGGGGTGTTGCTCTTCGTGATTTCACCGACGGTGCAGGCCGGTGTCGTCACTGTGGCGAAGCAGGAGGTGCCCGATGCCGTCGGAACCGCTTCCGGTTTCAATATCGCGGCCTTCAATCTGGGCGTCTCGGCCGCGTCCTTCGTTGGAAGTATCCTTGTCGCGGGACCGGGCATTTTGACGACGCCCTGGGCGGCGCTGGCATCGACCCTGGTCGGTCTTGTGATTGTCCAATGGTGGTTGGGGCGGGTTCCGTCGTCGCAGGTTGCACTATGATCCGGGCGTACCGAACAGCACAGCCCCGATGCGGTCGCTCGAGATCCGGGATGCACTTGTACGGCGCCTTCGAATTCATCTGCGACCGGCGCGCGCAAATGATGCTCGGCGAGCGCAAGCGCCGCTGGGCAACACGATAGTCGAAAGCCTGTTCCGATGAAAATAAATCCACCTTTGCTCGCGCTCGCGACCGGCGCCTTCGGAATTGGCGTGACCGAGTTTGCGCCTATGGGGCTTTTGCCCGTGATAGCGACCGACCTGCATGTCTCCATCCCCACAGCAGGCCTGTTGATCAGCGCCTATGCGTTGGGCGTCATGATCGGCGCGCCGCTTATGACGCTTACAACCGGGCGCATCCCCCGCCGAATGTTGCTGATCGGTTTGGCCGGAATTTTCACCCTGGGAAACCTGCTCGCGGCGATTTCGGGCAGTTATGATATGCTCCTCGTGGCGCGGATCATTACGTCGCTCAACCATGGCGCTTTTTTCGGAGTCGGATCGGTCGTGGCGGCAAGTCTCGTACCCGCCGATCGACGGGCGGCTGCCGTTGCCGCAATGTTCATGGGGTTGACGATCGCCAACGTGATCGGCGTGCCGCTGGCGACCTGGGCGGGTGAATGGCTCGGTTGGCGCGCGGCGTTCTGGGGAATCACCGGGCTTGGCGTTCTGACCATGGCGGCTCTGCGCCTGACTTTGCCTGATCAGCAGGCGCAAGCGGGCGGGGATCCCTTTGCCGAACTGCGGGTTCTCACGCGCGCACGCGTTTTGGCGGCATTGGGGCTCACCGTTCTGGGTTCGAGCGCCATGTTCACAGTTTTTACTTATATCGCGCCGATCCTGCGGGAAGAAACACATGCTTCGGTCGGTTTCGTTACTGCGATGCTTGTGACCTATGGTGTGGGACTGACGGCAGGAAACTGGCTTGGCGGAAAATATGCGGACCGTTCCGTCGACATAACGTTGATCGTGACCCTTGGCTCGCTGTCAGCGGTCCTTGTGGCCTTTGCCATGCTGATGCGCTTTCCGGCCCCGACAGCGATCCTGGTTTTCCTTTGGGGTATCGCGAGCTTTGCATTGATACCACCGCTGCAGGTGCGTGTAATGACAGCGGCAGCCGACGCTCCAAACCTCGCTTCCTCGGTCAATATCGGAGCGTTCAATCTTGGCAATGCACTCGGGGCAGCGCTGGGGGGAGCCGTGATCGCCACCGGCTTCGGCTACCCCGCAGTATCATTGGCGGGCGCGGCAACCTCGGCCCTCGGTCTCGCCGCCGTGATCGTGGCGCGGCGGTTGATGAAAGGAACGGACGAAAGCGGTACCGATCGCGATCTTGACTATTAGAGCAGCCGACCGGCAAACACACGCAGCACGGCGTTGAGGAAATGCCGGTTGTCATGAGCAGGCCGTGATTCACAGCCTCGCTTCGACAGCGACTGCCAATGATAGCCACCAAATTGAGCCAATAGCTATCAGGCGAGCGTCATTCATTTGGTGTTGCGTTTCACGACCATGTGACAGTGTGCACGTCTGCCCGTTCTCTGCGGTTATCAACAGCCAAGTATGGCACAGGCCTGAATGTCACGCGAAGCAGCTTTCCTGCTTGCAGGTCTTCGCGGCCCCTAGGAAGATTAACCTCGCCCAAATGCTGTAATAGGCTGGCGCACAACAGTTTTATTGCTGCGCGGGAATCAATAATGAGCAGCTTTAATGGGAACTCTGAAGATCATTATCCGCTACCAAGGCGGCGGGATAAGCTAGCCGCCGAGTTCCGAATCGCCTCTCCATAGACCTTGAGTGAACTATCATCCGCCTCCGCACGCATGAGAGTAATAGCCATTCCCGCTATTGCTTTCCCGGTATGGTCCCGGACGGCCGCCCCAAGACAGAGCATACCCTCTCGGGTCTCTCCATCGTCGATGGAATAACCGCGTCGTTGTGTTTCGATCAAATCGCCTTTCAGTTGCGCCAGGTCCGTGATGCTGCGCGAGGTCAGTGGTGCAGGAAAGCCCTGGTCGAATAGCGCGGCAAGGTCTTGCGGCGAAAGATCTGACAGAAGCATCTTGCCTGTAGCAGTGAACGGTGCAGGCAAGCGCATGCCGATGCGAAACATCTGCCCGAGCGGCTGGTCTGAGTGACGGCAGCCGACATAGACAACCTCTGCCCCGTCGCGAACGGTCAGGGTGGCGGTAAAACGGTCAAATGTCCGGTTCTCCTCCAAATGCGTTTGGAAAATTGCGACGATGTCCAAACGTGAAAGAAAGCTGCTTGTCCAGCGGAGGGCATGTGCCCCGATGCGCAGTGTTCCATCAGGGGAATGCGCAAGTAGGGTGAGTTCGACCAGAGCTTTAATCAGACCATGTGCCGTACTTTTGGGTAGATCGAGAGCACGAGTAATGTCTGCAGCGGTAAGTTGCCGCTCTGTGCTCGCGATAAGGTCAAGGATCTGAACAGCGCGCCTTAAGGCCGGCGCCGCGCCCGGCGCCCGTTCAATCTCATTCTTGTCGTGCAGCGTCATATCCATCGTTGATTCCTTGACAGGCTTCTGCGGGACGTCCATGGTTCAAAATATGGAGATCGGTTCAATATACTGAACCTTGGTACTGAGAAAAAAATGATGCTCAATCTTACAAACCCAAAACTTTTGATGGATTCCTGTCTGGTCAATGGAAGTTGGGGTTCCGCGCAAAGCGGAGCAACCATCTCCGTGTACGATCCAGGTACTGGAGATCTGGTGGGGGTGGTTCCTTCCCTGTCCAGGGGAGAGGTCGAGAGCGCTGTAGAAGCCGCTCATAAGGCGTTGCCATTGTGGAGTGCACGTCCGGCAAAGGAGCGCTCCTTTCTGCTCCGCCGCTGGTTTGAGTTGATCGTGGCATCCGCTGACGACCTCGCTACGCTTATGACTACGGAACAGGGCAAGCCACTGGCCGAGGCAAAAGGAGAAGTCCTTTATGCTGCATCCTTTGTGGAATGGTTCGCCGAGGAAGCCAAGCGGGTATATGGTGAAACGATCCCTGCACCATCTGGGGATCAGCGGCTGATCGTGCTTAAGCAGCCTGTGGGCGTTTGCGCGGCAATCACCCCGTGGAACTTCCCGGCTGCGATGATCACGCGCAAGGCAGGGCCGGCGTTGGCGGCGGGATGCACGATGATTGTAAAACCGGCCGAGCAGACGCCCTTAACCGCGCTGGCTCTCGCCGTGCTTGCTGAGCAGGCGGGGATTCCTCCTGGCGTATTCCAGGTGGTGACCGGCGAGGCCCGCGAAGTCGGCAAGGCGCTGATCGACAGTGACGTTGTCCGCAAGCTTTCCTTTACGGGATCGACGGAAGTGGGCCGCATCCTGATGGCGCAATCGGCATCGACCATCAAGAAGCTCTCTCTGGAACTGGGCGGCAACGCTCCATTCATCGTCTTTGACGACGCTGATCTGGATGCTGCTGTGGAAGGCGCGATCGCCTCAAAATACCGCAATGCCGGCCAGACCTGCGTATGCACCAACCGCCTTTATGTTCAGGATGCGATTTACGACGCTTTCGTCGAAAAATTGGTGGCGAAGGTCTCCGGACTGTCTGTGGGTGTCGGCACCCAGCCGAATGTGTCGATCGGCCCCCTGATCGATGAAGACGCCATCAAGAAAGTGGAGGCTCATGTCGCAGACGCCGTATCAAAGGGGGCGATAGTTGCGGCTGGTGGGCAACGGCATCAGCTTGGCGGCACATTCTTCCAGCCGACCGTGCTGACCGGCGTGACTCAGGCCATGCGCGTAGCGCGTGAGGAAACCTTTGGACCAGTTGCGCCGATTTTCCGCTTTGAAACAGAAGCAGAAGTGATTGCTGCCGCCAATGATACTGAGTTCGGCCTCGCTGCCTATTTCTATACCGAGACCGTTCGCCGTGCCTGGCGTGTCGCCGAAGCATTGGAGTACGGGATGGTCGGGCACAATACGGGTCTTATTTCGAATGAGGTCGCTCCATTCGGAGGTATCAAGCAGTCAGGACTTGGTCGGGAAGGATCGCACTACGGGATAGAGGAATATCTTGAGGTTAAATACTGGTGCTCGGCGATCGGGTAGGAGAACATAAGATGAAATCGTTCGAGTTCCACACCGTCCCGTCAATCGAAGTCGCCTGGAGCGGAGCGAACCGGCTGGGAGACATCATCGCGCGTCGCTTCGAGGCTAGGCGGGTTTTTCTGATCACGGATGCCGGCCTGGTAAAGGCAGGCCTGATCGGGCCCATAGTGGACAAGCTCAAGGCGGCAGGTTTTTTCGTTCATGTGTTTGATGGTGTGGTGGCCGACCCACCGGAGCACATCATCGGTGAAAGCGTTCGCCTCGCCAAGGAGGCGGAATGCGACATTGTCATCGGCCTGGGCGGCGGATCCTCACTTGATATTGCAAAGCTGGTGGCTGTCCTGGTGGCATCCGAACAGCCCCTGTCTGAGATGTATGGGATTGGGAATGTCAAAGGCACCCGGTTGCCATTGATATTGATCCCGACCACAGCAGGAACAGGTTCGGAAGTCACGAATATCTCCATTATCACTACAGGCGAAACAACCAAAATGGGGGTTGTCGCGTCCCAGCTCTATGCAGATTACGTGCTGCTTGATGCTGAACTGACGATCGGGCTGCCGAAAATACACACGGCAGCAACCTGCATTGATGCTATGGTGCATGCGATCGAAGCATATACCAGCCGCCACAAGAAGAACCCGCTGTCCGACATGCTGGCGCGCGAAGCGCTGCGGTTGCTCAGCAAAAACCTGATTGCCGCGTGTACGGACGGCGCGAACCGGGATGCCCGTGAGGCCCTGCTTCTGGGTGCCATGCTCGCGGGACAGGCTTTCGCCAACGCGCCGGTCGCAGCGGTTCATGCGCTCGCCTACCCACTTGGTGGACATTATCACATCCCTCATGGACTATCGAATGCCTTGATGCTGGGGCCGGTACTCCGTTTCAATAGCGGGGCAGCAGCGACGCATTACGCTGAACTCGCCGATGTTGTGGAAGCCGAAGGCGGTGACGACACGCGGACACGCGCGGAGGCGTTCGTCCGGCACATGGAATTCCTCATGGATCGCAGCGGTGCTCCACGTCGCCTGCGTGATGTGGGAGTCACGGATAATATGCTTGCTGTTATGGCTTCGGATGCAATGAAGCAGGAGCGCCTTTTAGGCAATAATCCGATAGATGTGAATGAAGAAGACGCGCTTACCCTCTATCGTGAGGCATTCTGAATTCATATAACGGTACTTACAGAATATTTTCGCTATATCCATTGATACTATAAATCATCCAATTCTATAATTTAAAGTTCAATATAGATCGCAATCTATAATTTGTTAGAATCATCACCGGGAGAGATAAGATGAGCGCATATCGATCAATAAATCCGTCAACCGGGAAGATAGAAAAAATCTTCGAGACGCATAGCGACGATGAGATGTTGTCGAAACTGGGAGTCGCCCATGCGCTGTGGCAGAGCGACTGGCGCCATCGTTCTTTCGAAGATCGCCGAACCATCGTAACTAAGGCGGCTGATCTTTTACGTCAAAATAAAGATAAGCACGCCAGGTTGATATCTATTGAGATGGGAAAGATCTTACCCGAAGCGCTATGGGAAATCGAAATTTCAGCGGATATTCTGGAATATTATGCTGATAATGCAGAAAAATTCCTGGCGCCAAGGACTCTGAATGTCGCCGAGGGGCATGCTTCGATACTGAGCCAGCCGCTCGGGGTCATCTACTGCGTCGAGCCCTGGAATTTTCCTTATTATCAGCTTGCCCGCGTAGCCGGTCCCAATCTGATGGCCGGTAACGTGGTCATGATCAAGCATGCTCCGGGAGTGCCGCAATGCGCAGTCGCGTTCGAATCTCTCTTTCTGGAGGCGGGAGCCCCAGAGGGCGCCTATACCAATCTCTTCATCACGAATGATCAATCGGAGGCCCTTATCGGTCGTCCGGAGGTGAGGGGGGTCGCTCTCACCGGGAGTGAGCGAGCTGGAAGTGCTGTCGCTGGACAAGCTGGAAGGGCACTCAAGAAGAGCACTATGGAACTGGGCGGTTCTGACGCCTTCATTGTGCTTGATGACGCAAATCTTGACGATGTTATTCCTCGCGCGATCACCGGGCGCATGTTGAATAATGGTCAGGTCTGTACGGCCGCAAAGCGCATGATCGTTCACAGTTCGTTGGTGGATGAATTTACTACTCGACTTCAAAAAGAAATATCGGATTTCCATTATGGAGATCCTCTCGAGCAGGGCGTCACTCATGGCCCGATGAGTAGCGAAACCGCAATGCGAACGGCGCTTGCATTGGTCGATGAGGCGGTCTCTCACGGCGCCACTCTTGTAACCGGAGCGAAGCAGATCGCCAGGGACGGCTTTTTCATGGAAGCCGGCATCCTTACGGGCGTTACAAAAGAAAACCCCACTTATTACAAAGAGATATTCGGTCCCGTCGCGACTATTTTTTCAGTCGGATCTGATGAAGAAGCTATCGATCTTGCCAATGATTCGCATTTTGGCCTGGGTGGTTCGGTGCATACGAACAATATCCAGAGGGGCAAGGCTCTGGCCGAGCGCATCGATACAGGCATGGTTTTCATAAATGACGTCACGGGGACTGCGCCTGACCTGCCTTTTGGGGGGATAGGCAATTCAGGATATGGCCGTGAACTTTCCGAATTCGGAATAGAAGAGTTTATCAATCGTAAGCTCATTCATTTGCCTTGAGATCAAGGGCGAATTCTTGCGAGCGCCGAGAGGTAGGGCGGAGAAACGCAAGGCCTAACATGGCTGCATAGGGGAGAGAGAGGGATGAAAGGCGGATATGGTTTCAGGGGCGGGGCCGCTCTGGCAGCCTCCCTGATGTTTGTGGGCGCCGGCATTGGCGGGCAGGCTGAGGCAACGGTCTTCGACCCGGGCGACTATGTCCCGGCACCTCCAGGCACAACGGTGTTCCTTGTCTATGGGCAGCATGCCGATGCCAAAGGGCTGTACAATAACGGTCAAGAGGTCGACCCGAATGCAGAGCTTTCCAGCGACGTACTACTCTTGCGTTACGTAAAATATGTCGAGATCGCCGGAATGACGGTGGATTTCCAGGTCGTACAGCCTTACGTCGCCCTGCAGGGGAAAGGGTCAAGCGCGCCTCTGGGCAAAACGAGCGGCCTGGGTGATACGTTCTTCGTAACGACATGGTGGGTCCACAATAACCCCAGCAGGCGTTCATATCTTGGCGTGACGGGGTATCTCTGGATACCCGTAGGCGAATATGATCGGTCCAAAGCCTTAAATCCCGGCGACAATCGCTTCAAGGGAACCATTCAGCTTGTCTATGTAAAGGGACTTTCGGAAAAATTCTATCTCGAAGGTTCGTTAGATGCGCAGTTCTTTGGTCGCAACAACCAGTATATCGGGTCGAACACGCTGACGCAGAAGCCGCTTTATCAGGCATTGGGCTTCGTCCGCTATATTCCCGATCCGAAGAACGAGATCAATATTCGGCTGAGTTACGCGACTGGTGGACGGACGACCGTTGCCGGCTTGCAAAGTAATGATCGGCAGGAAAACTCCGCTTTCCTCGTGGGCTATCGCCACAATTTCACGCCGACTCTCCAACTGATCCTTCAGGCGGGACGGGATATCGACACTCATTCCGGATTTCGCGAGCGGGGGCGCTATCAATTCCGCATCGCCAAGGCATTCTAAGAAAGGAGATTGTCCATGTTGTCGCAACACAAGCTCCTGATCGCCAGCGCTCCGCTGGATGGCGTCAGTTCTGTCAGCATAGTCGATCCCGCATCCAGCGCTGTCCTTGGTTTCGTGCCACGTGCTTCAGTCGCGCGGCCTGAACAGGCGATCCGGTCCATCGAGCGTTGCTTCCCGGTCCGGGCTAATTCACGCAACTGCGCATCATCGGCATCACCAGGTAACAGGACTCGAACGGAGAGGGATCATATGGCGATCGGGAGGAACAGTGGATCAATTCGTGCCGGAATGCTGCTAGCCGGTGCCAGCGCCGCGCTGGCGTTGGCGGGGTGTGGTCAAAAAGGCGATCAGAGCAGGACGGGGTCGTCTCCACAGACCGTCGTTGCGCAACCTGCTGAAGGCGTGGCCCTCACGGCGGCGGGGGCTGACCCGAAGGGCTGGAGCAAGATCGGTGGCGGCTATGCCGAGCAGCGATACAGCCCGCTTGAACAGATCAACGAGGACAATGTCGGTTCGCTCAAGCTTGCCTGGTCCTATGATCTTGATACCAATCGCGGACAGGAGGCGACGCCGGTCGTCATGGGCGGCATACTCTACACGTCGACCGCCTGGTCGAAAGTGTTGGCGCTGGACGCGCGCACTGGCAAGGAAAAATGGACGTTCGATCCGAAGGTGCCGGGGTTCAAAGGCGTCAATCCCTGTTGCGACGTCGTCAATCGCGGCGTTGCTGTGGAAGATGGCAAGGTGTTCGTCGGCACGATCGACGGCCGGCTCATCGCACTGGATGCGGCAACGGGGAAACCGCTGTGGTCCGTTCAGACGACCGATCCGAACAAGCCCTATTCTATTACCGGTGCGCCGCGCGTAGTTCACGGCAAGGTCATTATCGGCAACGGAGGCGCCGAACTGGGCGTGCGCGGTTTCGTAAGCGCCTACAACGCCAATACCGGCAAGATGGTCTGGCGCTTCTACACAACGCCGAACCCGACCAATGCGGCCGACGGGCAGCCATCAGACAAGATCCTCCAGACCGTCGCCTTCAAGACCTGGGGCAATGGGGAGTGGAAGAAGACCGGCGGCGGCGGCACGGCGTGGGATTCCATCGTCTACGATCCGGATCTGAACCAGTTGCTGATCGGAACCGGTAACGGGTCGCCCTGGAACCGCACCGTGCGTTCGGGTGACAAGGGGGATAATCTGTTCCTGTCGTCGATCGTCGCGGTCGATCCCGATACGGGCGCCTACAAATGGCATTATCAGGAAACGCCGGGCGAGGAATGGGATTTCACCGCAACGCAGCCAATCATGCTGGCAAACGTCTCAATGGATGGCAAGGTTCGCAAGGTCGCGTTTCACGCGCCAAAGAATGGCGTCTTCTATGTAATCGACCGCACTACGGGCAAGCCGATCTCGGCTGACAAGTTCGTCAACGCCACCTGGCTGGACCATGTGGATCTCAAGACGGGCCGTCCAGTAGAGGCCAAGGGCGCGCGTTATTCGGAGGACAAGGCTGACGTCGAACAGATGCCGAGCGCCTTTGGCGCTCATAACTGGTTCCCGATGTCGTACAGCCCCAAGACCGGGCTGGTCTATTTTCCGGTGCAGGAGATCCCCTTTGGCTATGGGCCAGCGCCAGAAGGTTATAAATACAATCCTAAGCAGGGTGTCTGGAATCTCGCGGTTGCATCCGCCCGCGATTTCGGTCCCCAAAGCCAGGCCGATTTCGAGCGGATGAAGAAGACAGCCAAGGGCTATTTGCTGGCCTGGGATCCTATCGGCAAGAAGCCCGCATGGCGTGTCGAATTTCCGACCCCAGGTAATGGGGGCACGTTGGCAACCGCCGGCAACCTTGTCTTTATCGGACAGCCGGACGGCATGTTCAAAGCCTTTCGGGCGACGGATGGCAAGGAACTCTGGAAGTTCGACGCCCAGACCGGTATCCTCGCTGGTGCTGCTTCTTTCGAATTGGGCGGCAAGCAATATATCGCGCTGATGGTCGGAATGGGCGGCGCGTTCGGCCTGCATTCTCCCTTCGCACCGGATCCCCACCTCCGACCCAATGGGCGCGTACTGGTGTTTTCACTCGGCGGCACCGCGAAGTTGCCGCCCTATGAACGGATCGACCTGCCGGCCACGCCGTCAAACGAAACCTTCGCCGCGCAATCCGTCGCGCGCGGCAAACTGACCTATGCGGGAGCTTGCGCGTTCTGTCACGGCTTCAGCGCCTGGTCGACACAGGTGCTGCCGGATTTGCGCCGCTCGGGCTATATCCAGAGCCAGGAAGCCTTCGACCAGGTCCTGTTGCACGGAGCCCTGCAAGATCAGGGGATGGTCAACTTCTCGAACCGCCTGTCGCCACAGGACACGAAAGATCTCAGGGCCTACCTGAACGATCGCGCCCGACAGCTGCAGACGGACCAGAAGGCCGGGGCCAAGTGATGCGGACGGCATCATTGCCGAGCCGCTAGGGAGAACCCGCGAACCCACCAGCGTTGAATGGCAGCGGTGGGTTCTAGCCCCGCTCACGGAAGCACGAGACGAATCCGGGATGACAAGGCCCCATGCCCGGAACTCCACTGACCCCCGCAAGCCCGACTATGTTTCCGTCAGGCTACTTGCCGATATCTGGCAATGGATACCAAAGGCACGCTCGACTGGAGCAATGTTGCCTTTGGGCCATCTCGGCCCGCCGAACCGACTAAAGCGAGAAGGACTTGCAAAAACCAAATGGTTGCACTAAAAAAAGCTGCTTCATGACAGCTGCGAAGGTATCCGAGAACGGAGTACCTCCGCTTGTCCAAGGTCAATTTCCGTCTTGAACGAGCGTTGCATGTCGCGTTAGTTCGACGTGCGCGTGGCGCCAATCTCTCGCTATCCGCCTTCATCCGCCAGGTGCTCGAGCAGGCGGTGGATGAGCGCAAACGCTACGTCTTCTCCTCGCAAGACGAAATCCTCGCCACCACCATCCAGATCCTCTCGATCCTGGCGACTTCCGTGGGCCAGCAATCGCCAAAGACCCTTGAACAAGGCATGGCCCAGGCGCGGTCCATACTCCTGGAGCGCGGCCTCCTCGGGGAGGCGGATCGCTCATGAGCATTTTCCGGAACGATACGCTGGGATCGTGGACGCGGGGCGGGCAAGCGATCGTCCACAATGTCCGCATGACCACCCAGGTCTTCTACCAGACCATGCTGGCCGGGTTTATCATCTGGATCATCGGTACGCTCTGGTATGCCTTTGAAAAATCGACGGAATATGAGCGCTTCGTACTGGTCAAGCTCGCGGAGGCGGTGATCAAGGTCGACGCAGCGGGCGGCACCAATGATCCGGTCCAGTTTCGCACGCCAGCAGGCCAATCCTACTGGACCTCCGCGGACTGGTTGGTCGCTTCGACTCTGGCAAAGAAGACACTGCACCAGTTCGAGATATATCTTCTGCACGGCGCTCTTCTATCAGGTCTGTTCACCTTCGCTATGCTCGGATGGGCCTGGTTCTACTTCACGCGGACGGGCAGGGGCCTTGGCTCCAACGAATATCTGCGCGGCGCCCGCTTCGGTACCATCCGGCAAGTGAAGCGCGCACTCTGGCGGCAACGCAAGGGACCATTGATCGTCGGCAATGTCCCTGTCCCGGAAGCCTTCGAACCCGAACATATCCTTCTGTGCGGCGCGCCCGGTACAGGAAAGACCAACCTCATCAACGGCATGCTCGATGGCATTCGCAAGTCGGGAAGGCGTGCGATCGTCTATGACACAGCGGGTACTTTCGTCGAGAAATTCTATCTCCAGGGTACCGACATGCTGCTCAATCCGCTCGACCAGCGCACGGCGCGCTGGTCGCCCTGGGTCGATGTGCCGCGCGACTATCATTATGACCAGATCGCCGAGTCGACGATCCCCGACAAGCATGGCGATCCTTTCTGGGCCAAGGCCGCGCGGGGCACCCTTGTCGCGGTCATGCGCAAGCTCGCGCGGCAGAAGCACACCTATGTCTCGGTGCTGCTCGACCGGCTGCTACGCTCCAAACTCAAGGATCTCGCCGCTTTCGTGTCCGGGACGGATGCTGCAGCCTTCATCAGCACGGAAGGCGAAAGGACATCCGCCGGCATTCAGGCGGAACTCGCTTCGGTCATGCGCAGCTTCGGGTATCTCGACGATACCGAGGATGGCTTCTCGATCCGCGACTGGGTGGAGAAGGGGCAGGAAGGGAGCTGGCTTTTCATAACCGTCAAGGCAGATCAGTTGCCCTCGTTGCGGCCGCTGATCACCGTCTGGCTCGATATCGCGATCAGCGCGATCATGAGCCTGACGCCTGATCGCGATCGACGCCTCTATTGCGTGATCGACGAGTTGCCGACGCTCCAGAAGCTGCCGTCACTCTCCGATTTCCTTGCTCGGGCCCGCAAATATGGCGGCTGCGGCATATTGGGTTTCCAGTCCTATCCCCAGCTTGAAGCCACTTACGGCATTCAGGATGCGGCCGCGATCACCGGTTATTGTTCCACATGGATAGCGTTGCGGGCCAACGATACCGCGACGGCCAAACATGTGTCGGAAAATCTGGGTCAGGTCGAGCAGGTCGAGGCCAATGAGGGCATGTCCTATGGCGTCAACGACATGCGCGATGGCGTCAACCTCTCGCGGATGCAAGTGACGCGGCCGCTGGTCATGCCGACTGAGGTCACCAACCTGCCCAACCTTGTCGGATTTCTGCGCTTCGGCCGCAATTTGCCGGTTGTCCGCTTCGACAGCCGTTTCAACGAAATCCCTTCACTCGGCCCGGCCTTTCTCGAGCGTACGGAACCCCCCATCCAGATCGACAATGCGAAGAAACTGGTCCGGATCGCTCACGCCGAAGCGCGCGTGCGGGAGGCGATCGAGCGGGAACCAGCGCAGACACCGCCGCCGCAGGCGAAACCGCCGGCAACTTCCCCGGACGAGTCGTCGAGCGGTGAACAACCGCCCCAATCACCGCCGCGCCAACCGGACCTGTTCCAGCCGCCTGAGCCGCACGTCGATGCGCAGCGGGTGGAAGATATTCTTTTGAACGAGGAGGACGCTGAACTCCCGGTTCCGCCTCGGCTCGCCTGGACAATCCTGGCCGGCAAGCAGGGCGAGATCCGCTCCGACCTGGTGCAACATGAGCGGGATGATGGTCCGCGCGAACTGTCGCGGCCGGCATGATCCAGCCGCAACGCCTCCACGGCAAGCCCGCCAATATCGCCCGATATTATACGGTTGGCGACTATTACACCAAGGGCGGCAACGAACCGTCCGAATGGGGTGGCAAGCTTGCAGCCGACCTCGGCCTTTCCGGTCCCGTCGACGCCAGACAGTTTCGTGACCTGCTTGCCGGCAAAGTCGGCGATCAGCAACTGGGGCGACACCGCGCGGACGGGCAAATCCAGCATCATCCCGGCTGGGACTTTGCGGTCAATGCCCCGAAATCGGTGTCCATCATGGCGCTGGTGGCAGGGGATGAGCGAGTGCTCGCCGCGCATGAATATGCTGTCACAGCTGCCATCACCTATCTGGAGGAACAGGCACAACTTCGCCGCCGCGAGGAAGGTAAGGTCATTCATGAGACCACGCGGCGCATTCTCGTCGCGCGCTTCACCGAGCATGGCAGCCGGGAACTCGACCCGCATCTCCATACCCATCTGGTCGTCCTCAACATGACCAATCGCCAGGATGGCGACCCGATGGCAAGCCTGGAAAGCCGCGTCATGTATGGTGAGCAGCGCGTGGCCGGGCAGATTTATCGCAATGCGCTCGCCTTCAGCCTTCGCGAGGCTGGTTATGAGGTCGAGTTTGATCCTCGCACCGGCTTGTTCGAGATACAGGGCGTGCCGAAGGAACTCATCGACCGCTTCTCGCAGCGCGCAGAAGCGATCGAGGAGCATGCCCGGGAACATGGCCTGGTCGGCCAAAAGGCCCAGCGCGCCTCCTTCTATGCCACCCGCAAGGCCAAGGTGAAGATCGGCGCGCAAGAACTTACTGTGCAATGGCATGAGCGGACTGGCGACCAACTCGAAAAGCTCGATAAAATCGCTGCCGTTGCACGCGAACGGGAGGGACAACATTCTCCCCCTACCGAACGCACGGCTTCACGCGCTGCCCTTTTCGGCCTGCGGCAGTTGGAAACCGCCGAAGCCGTCAACAATCTCGGCAATATCCTGCGCACGGGACTTGCAGCCCATGTCGGGGAAATGCGGCTGGAGGATCTGCGCCCCCGGATCGAGACGCATGAACTCATGCGAAAACTGCTGCCGACCCACGAGCAAACGGGCGACAGGGTACTCACGCATGGACGCACCACCCGCAAGTCGTGGCGGCTGGAACTGGCACTTACCCAACATATTGCACTTGGCCTCGACGACGCCCGGCCGATCGCGTCGGGCGACCGGCTCCTGGCCGTACTGGAAAAGACGACGCTCAATGCGGAGCAGCAGCGGGCCCTGGTCGAGACCGCTATGTCGCGGGATCGCGTCACCGGGATCCATGGCGTTGCCGGATCGGGCAAGTCGACACTGGTGCGGGTATTGGGCGAAGCGGCGGAACCAGGAACGACGCTGATAGCATTGGCGCCCACATCATCGGCGGCTGCGGAACTGGGGCAAAAGGCCAATATCGAGGCGCACACGGTCGCCAGCTTCGTAGCGCGTGGCGGCCATGGCATAACGGACCGCTATGTGCTTGTGCTTGACGAAGCCGGTCAGCTTGGCAACCGCCAGGCCAGAAGGCTGCTCGAGATCAGCCGGATAACCGGAGCGAGGCTCCTGTTCCTTGGTGACGAGAAGCAGACCGGCGCCATCGAACAGGGCAAGCCCTTCTGGCTGATGCGCCGGCTGGGATTGCCGGTGGTGGAACTGACCGAGGCGGTTCGCCAGGAAACCCGTACGATCAAGGAAGCGGTTGCTCAGGCAAGGGCCGGCAATTTCGAGCAGTCGCTCAAGAATCTCGACAGCGTGACCACCGTCACCGACAATGAGGCCATGGCCGCGATGGTGGTCAACGCCTGGGTGAGGCTCAAGCCCGACTCCCGTGCGGGCACCAACATCCTCGTGCTCGACAATGCCACGCGCCTCATCGTCAACAGCAAGATCCGCGAAGCGCTCAGGAACGAGAATGGGTTGGCAGCCGAAGACAGCAGGCTCTCGATCCTTGCCCCGGCAGGGTTCACCGATATCGAAAAACATATGGGCCGCTTCTACGGAGCAGGGCAGGTGGTGCGCTTCGACCGCGACATCGCCGGTCTCGGCGTTGCCCGGCACACGGACTATCGCGTCGTAGGGCTCGGACGGGAGCCCAACGGCCGGCAGGTCGTGCGCCTTGTCGATGAACAGGGGCGCATCATCCGCTGGGATCCGCAGACCACACGAGCCCGGCACATCAATGTCTTCAACCCCGAAGAGCGTGATCTGGCCGAGGGGGATCGTATCCAGTGGCGACTGGTCAATCGCGATCTCGATCTGCGCAACGCCGAGCGCGGCACGGTCGAAAAGCTGGATGGCGACCTTGCTACGATCCGTTGGGATCGGGACGGCCGTGTACAGCAGGTCGACCTGTCAGAGCACAAGACCTGGGACCATGGCTATGCCGAGACGGTATATTCCTCACAGTCGAAGACCTATCCGCGGGTCTTCCTGCTGGCGCCCGTGGAATCGCCGCTGGTCAATGCCCAGAATTTCTACACTGCCATTACGCGCGCCATGTACGGCGTTAGGCTCTGGACCAACAACGTCAAGGAACTTGTCGACAAGCTGGAGCGCCAGTCAGGTGAGAAGACCTCCTCCACCGAGGGCCTTGGACGCATGGACCAGGACCGCGTCGGCCCGTTCACGAACCGGCAGGGCGCGCGCCTGGCGACGTTGAAGGCCGAACAGCAAAAGGACCGAACGTCGCGTCGAGACCGCACCCTTGAAAGGCAATTGTCTCGCCGGGATCGCGGGCCACGAGGGACAACAGAGCATATCGCGGAAGGCGCTCGAAGCGTCGCCCAGGTCCTCGACCGGTTTCTCGAGGGCATTCTCGATCGCGCTCGCACCCGGATCGAGCCCTCGACAACGCATCCTGAACGGCAGTCGCCAACCCCCGCACCTCAACCCGAACCCTTTCACGGTCCCGAACGATAGAGGCTCGTCCCATGCTCCTTATTCTGCTCGCTATCGCGTTGATGCTCCTGGCCCTTGTCCTGCGCCGCTTTCACGTGCCCTTGCGGCATCGATGGCGTCGCAGGCAGGCAAGGGTCATGGCGCAGCAGCTGCGCGGCCGTGATCGCCTGCAACCGCCCCAACTCCTCTATGCCAGGCTAAGAAGCTTGGATCCGCTCGCCTTTGAGGAATTGCTGCTCGAAAGTTTCGAGCGTCGTGGTTTCAGGGTCATCAGAAACCATCGCTACACCGGTGATGGCGGGGTCGATGGAAAGGTTATGATCGACGGCGCTCTCTGGCTCCTCCAGGCCAAGCGCTATGCGACGGCCATTCGGCCCGAACATGTCAGCGCCTTCAATGCGCTGTGCCGGGCCAGAAACTGTCGCGGCCTTTTCATCCATACCGGCCGAACAGGGCCGCAGAGCCAGGAGTTCATCGGCAACAGCAGCCACGTCGAAATTATATCCGGGCGAAGGCTACTTGCCCTGGTGACAGGCGGCCCGATAGCAGTGCCTGAAACCCCAGGGCGAGCCATGCTTCCCGGGGGCGCTTATCGAGCAAAGCCGGGGCGGGCAGGGTGATGTGGCGCCTTCTCTCGAGCACGACATGTGCAGTCACTGCCTTGCTGGCAGCATCGCCGGAATGGGCCATGGCGGCGCCCGAAGATGTTCAGGAGGAACAGCGCATAGCTTCCTGCATCCGTCAGGCGTCGATGGGTCATGCGTGGCTGGAGAAGACGCTTTGGGGCTTGCGAGATCAGGAAGCAGGCTGGATCGGTGCTGAAGTCCGTAACAGCAATGGCTCGCATGATCTTGGCCCCTTGCAGATCAACAGTTGGTGGGTCCCGCGCATCGCAGCCAAAGTCGGGCACTCCGAACTCCAGGTGCGGCACTGGCTGCGCTTCGATCCCTGCTTCAATGCCGAAGCTGCACGATGGATCTTTCTCTCCGGCCTGCGTGCTGCGAAAGACTACTGGGCGGCAATTGGCCTTTATCACAGTCCGATAATGTGGAGGCAGCGCAGATACTCAGGCTCGGTCGCACGTCTGATGAAAGTGCGCTTTGGCGAAAGCGTCTTTCATGAGCCGATGCGGTCACAATAATAACGCTTTCCATCCAGGCGATGAAGAGGCGAATACCGGTCGTCTCAAAATCGGAGAGATTGCGCGTGATTAGCGTAAGCGGGGCCTGGAGACCGCAGATCAGGCGGCTGCGGCGATCGGTTGCTGATCGGTCCGCCAGTTCCACGGCATGAGCTCATCCCAGCGGGTAGCAGGCCAGTTGCCAGCGATCCTGGCGATGACGTCGGCGATATAGGCCTGTGGTTCGAGGCCATTGAGTTTGGCGCTCTCGATGACGGAATAGATGGCAGCGGCGCGATCGCCGCCTGCTTTTGAACCTGCGAACAACCAGTTTTTGCGACCCAGGGCAACGACCGGTTCATACTACACCTCCTCTTCAAATGTCCGGAAACAGGGACTTTTGGTTTTCCATTTTGATGCGACACGGGCCTCTGTGAAGCGGGAACTGAGTCACTTCGTCCTTTTCCAGGTCCGTGGCTCGGATTTGGTGCGGCGCATCGGGTACAACTTGCTCGGTAGGGAGCACGCCCTCCTTGATCAGTCGACGGACCCGATGGGCAGTAACCCCAAGCTTTTTGGCGGCTTCGGTCAGCGTGAGCCACTCTCCATTCTTTTCGGCGGATCGGTAGCCGTGGATTTTGTGGACAGTGCGCAGCGAGCCGACACGGCGCGCTGTCCAGGTCTTGCCTTGTCCGGTTTGCATTCCCATCCGGTTGAGAGTGGCGGCAATGTCTGCATCGGACCACCGGGTGGCCATGGAGCGGATGATGGCAAGGGCGGCTTCGGGCGTGCTCTGACCATGTTCGCCTGCTTTGGGTTTGCGAATGCGCAGCTGAGAATGTTGGCCACCTTTCCAGTGGATCGTCAAAATGACTTCACGTTGCTCTTCATCGACATCAGCGATGATATCGGTCACGAGCGTGCGGAGGAGCTGCTGACGACAACGCATGCCGACGTTAGGCGAGCGCCAAGCGGTCTCCAGGTCGGTGGCAATGCCAGCAAAATCGGGCGCCGGCGCGGCCAGATCGATTTGTCGGGCTTGGGCCAAACCCGCTTCACAGGCTTCCACACGCCTGAGCGCTGCTTCCCAGCTATTCTCCAGTTGGGCAGCGATCAGGCGGTTATCAGGGTCGCAGGCAGCATAGCGACGTTCAGCGAGAGATGCCTCGTATCGGGCTTGCTGCAAGTCCAGCTCCACCATGCGGTGCCGTTCTTCCAGATTATCCCGATGCGCCCGATCAGCTTCCATTGCGGCCTCGATCGCCATCGGCGTCACGGCTCTCAATATCTCTTTGCCTATGGCAGGGTCGATGCGAGATGCGCCAAAAGTCATGCATCGTGGCTTGGCCAGCATCTGGTTGATACGTTCGCAGCGGTAATAGGGATGACCCGGAGGCCGGCCCGAATAGACCACGCCCAACCGTCTTCCACATCGCCCGCAGGTGAGCAGGCCCGCGAGCAACGCGCGGCCACCACGACCCGACTTGATACCGCCCTTCTGTCCGAAGGCGTTGACGGCGATATGGCTCTGGTTCCTCTCAAACTCACTCCAATCGATATAGCCTTCGTGATGATCCTGGAGCAGCACTTCCCACGTTCCAAAGGGCTTGCTGTGGCCGTAACTTTTGCGTGCCCTGCCATCGACAATCTCGGTTCGCTTCTCGCTTTTACCATAGACATAGACCCCAGCGTAGAAGGGGTTCTTCAGGATCGAAATAACGCTTCGATAGCGAACCGGCACCCAGTCGAAGGACACCGTTTTGCGGCCGTCAGAAGGGCGGGGGAAATGGAAATTGTCAGCTGTCAGCGAAATCAGCACCTGGCGGGCGCTGCCAAGCTCGCGGAAACGCGAAAAGATGAGGCGGATCGCCTCCTGTACCCGGATATCGGGATCCAGCCCCAGGCCGTATTCGCGGTGCCAGATATAGCCGATCGGAACACTGAGGCGCAGTTCTCCCCGCCTTGCCTTGGCGCGCGCCGCGTCAAGCATGCGTGTTCGCAAAATGCCAAGCTCAAACTCGCTGATGCTGCCCTTCATGCCCAACAACAATCGATCGTTTGGTCGACAGGGATCGTATACCCCCTCGAGATCGATCACGCGCGCTTCAACCAGGCCACACAGCTCCAAAAGGTGGTGCCAGTCCCGGCCATTACGGGAAAGGCGCGATGCGTGTAAGCAAAGCACCGCGCCAACCTTGCCCGTGCACAGGCCGCTGACCAGTCGTTCGAAACCGGGGCGGTCGACAGTGCCGCTGGCGGTCCTACCAAGGTCATCGTCGATCACCTCGACATCGTGAAATCCCCAGCGTCGCGCAACATCGACAAGCTCATATTGTCGGCGCTGGCTCTCCAGGTTGTTCTGGACCTGACCCGGGGTCGACTGTCGGACATACACCACAGCTTTGCGCTTGAGCACCGTGACTGGAAGGAGATCATTGCCCGTCATCGCTGGCCTCCTTCGCCGCGACGCCGGCTGCGGCCATCAAGAGGGTCGCCAGCCTGGCAACAGCGGCGCTTCGCTGCGCCTCGCTCAGGCCTCGCATCTGCGGCGTATCGAGCGGCATGCTCAGCTGCTGGGTCAGCATCGGTAGCGACGAGGGTCGTGGTAGTGCCTTCATGGCGCGCCTCCTGGATGGCCGTGAGTCCATCCGTCGAAGTCTGCCTGAAACCGCGATCGGTAAGCAGTCCATGAAGCTCTACAAGCCCAATCACCGCAACGCGCGGTTCGCCCATCTCCATGTCGGCGCACAACGCCCTGTCCAGCATCCACTCTGCGACCTGGATGATCTCACCCGGCCTGATCTCTACCCGGATGATCGCGCCATTGGCCCGGTCCTCGCGGCCTTCATGCCGAAAACGACCGCCGTAATATGGATGCCAGCGATAATGAAACTCTACCATCTGCCCGACATGGGCAGAATGACCCTGCGATGGCCACGCACCGCATGGCGCGCTTGGCTATGTTGTTATCGATTTCCAGACGTCCATCATCGAGAAAGCGCGTCAGAGCGACCCAGCGCTTGCGACCATAGGCAATCGCCTTGGCCATCTCGGATTTGGGCGAAAGGCGGCGCAGGGCATCGTCGAGCGCCTGGCGCAGTTCGTCGATCAGCGGCTTGGTGCGGTCCTGTCGGCTTCGTCGTCGGATATCGGGCTGGTGGCCGCGAACCTCCGCCTCGATCTCATAGAGTTGGCCGATGCGTTCAAGCAGATCAGTGGTGAGCGGTGTCGGCTTGGTCGCATGAATGTCGAATATCTTGCGCCGGAAATGCGCCCAGCAGGCGACCTCGGTGACGCGGTTGGTGTCGTAGAGCTTGTCGTATCCGGCATAGCCGTCCGCCTGAAGATAGCCGGTGAAACTGGCCAGCTGCCGTTGGGGATGTGCGCCTGTCCGGTCGGTGGTGAACTCATACCAGACCAGCGGCGGGGTCATGGCACCGCAGCCCCGATCGTCGACGGCATAGGCCCAGAGCCTGCCGGTTGCCGTCTTGCCACGTCCCGGATCGAGCATGGGGACCGGTGTATCGTCGGTGTGGATCTTTGAAGCGGTCAGTCCGACCTCGCGGATGCGGTTGATGATCGGATCGAGCAGGACAGATGCCTGGCCGACCCAGCCTGCCAGCGTCGAGCGGTCGATCTCGATGCCCTGCGCGGCCATGATCTCGGCCTGGCGGTATAACGGAAGGTGATGGTCGAACTTGGAGACGACGACATGGGCCAGGGTGCCGAAGGTCGCCTTGCCCCGCGCTATCGCCTTCACCGGCGCGGGCGCCTGCACGATCTTCTCGCACGCCCGGCAGCTATATTTGGGGCGGATGGTCCGAACGACTCGCCACTGCACCGGCACGGCATCGAGCATCTCGTCGCTATCCTGCCCCAGCGGCCGCAGCGCGCCGCCGCAGTCGGGACAGGTGCAGTTACCCTTCTCGGGCTCGATCCGCTGCTCCTCGCGCGGCAGATGAGCTGGCAGCGTCCGAACCGGTGATGGCCGATCGACGGCTACTGGATCACCTCGACGCGCGGCGGCGACGATGGCCTCGCCTTCGAGTTCTTCGAGCGCCAGCTCAAGCTGAGCGATCTGGGTATCGAGCTTCTCGGACGACTTGCCGAACTGCATCCGCTTGAGGCGCGCAATCTGCACGCGCAGCGTATCGATCAGGATGTCGCGGGCGGAAATATCGGCGTGGGCAGCTGCCAATGCAGCTTCAAGCTCGGCGATCCGAGCGTCTTTATCAGGGGTGGAAAGGCCTGCGTCCGACACCACGATCATATAGCAGATCGATGGTCGAAACGCTAATAAAGGCACCAGAAAATGGGCGTTTTACCCCGCCAATGAAGGAGTGAAAGTGCGTTCAGGTCGCCGCCAGTCGATGCCTTCCAAGAGCATCGAAAGCTGCGCCGCCGTCATCACCACTGAGCCCGTCTTGGTCGACGGCCACACGAAGCGCCCCCGGTCCATCCGCTTGGAAAACAGGCACATGCCCTGGCCGTCGTACCAAAGCAGCTTCACCAGATCGCCGCGCTTGCCCCGGAAAGCGAACAGCGCACCGGAATGGGGGCTCTGCTCCAGAATCTGCTGCGTCATCACCGCCAGGCCGTCGAAACCCTTACGCATGTCGGTCGCACCGCAGGCCAGGAATATCCGCGTCGATGGCGGCATTCACTTCATCGACGCGGCTGTCGATGCCGGAGGGTTGGGCCTGCACGCCGGCGACATAGGCGAGGGCATCGGATATGCTGTCCACGGCGCGCACGTCCATCTCCGTGCGGGTGATGACCGAAATGGTCTGCGGCGTTTCGATCAGCGGCGTATCGGTCTTGGTGCTCGACGTCGCGGTGTCGAGGCCGGTCGCGGTGACGACGATCTCGCAATCCTCCCCGGCTGCGCACCTGTTCACCTGGGCAAGGGCCGGCGCGGATGCCGCGGAAACGGCCAATGCGATCAGCGACGCCGAAAAATGTCTGTCGAACCTTCCCAATCTTGCCCCCATGCGCACCCGAGCACGATCGTCCGGAGCTTCAGCCCCGAAGCGATCGAGCATATTTATGCGAGTGATTATCAGTAACGATTGGGGACGGTTCGACGCAATGAGACCGGCTTTCGCCCGATGCACAAATGCTTTCGTCAGGAGCAGGCGAGGCGAGATGCTCGAGTTGATCCGCTCTGTGAAAGAGCGGACGAAGCGGAAGCAGCTGCAAGAGCAGTGAACGCCTTGCCCCTTGCGGCAAGCGGACCACGCCGCGCCGAAGGTTCAGTGCCTGGTGTCGGAAGCGTCCTGCGAAGGCGGATGGCCGAACGCGCGGCGGAAGGCGACCGAGAAGGCGGCCGCGCTTCTGAACCCGACACGATAGCCGGCTTCAGCTGCCCCCAGGCCATGGTCCCGGATCAGGATGCGCGCCATCCTCAATCGCTGCTCGCGCACATAGCCGAAGATGGTGGTGCCGAACACGGCCTTGAACCCGGCCTGCAGCGCGTTTCGGTTGAGGCCGACCTGACGGGCGAGCGCCATCGTCCCGGGCGGCGCGTTCAGCGCGGCATCGAGCAGGCTTTGGGCATGAAGGACGGCGTCATAGTGGCGCTTGCCCAATTGCCGATAGCAGCCTTCATCCGCCCGCAGGAGCCGCAAGGCCTGGAACAGCATCTGCGTGGTCGTGCTCTCCCGGAACAATGTGCCCAGCGAACCGGTGTAGGGCGTTTCGACCAGCGCTTTCGCCAGATGGATCATGATCTCACAACGACGGAGCGCCCGGCAATGAACACCGGGCGACATCAACCGGTCGACGAGATCGAGGTCGTTGCCGGCCACGGCGCCGCCATGATGTTCCAGAAAGCTTGGACGAACGATCAGTCCGGCGCGGACGTAACGGTCACCGGGGAACAATTTGCGCATGCCTTTGCGCGCTTCCCCAAGGCCGACGATCTGGGACTGCTCCAGCGAACTGCTGACAGCTTCGCCGCCTTCGACGGCCAGTTCACCATTTCTGCCGTGAAGATGCACGCCGATCATCACCGAGCGCTCGATCGGTTGCGCGATGACGGCATCCGAAAGTGTCACCAGATCGCAGGCCGATCCACTGAGGCCCGGATGGACTTCCTCCATCCACATCCAGCCGCGAAACTGGCCTGACAGGATCTGCTGCCTGTGTTCCGGCGCGGGCGAGCCGCAAAGGGCGAGCGCCGCGGCTTCCCTGAACAGGTCGTGCGGAGAAAACTCCCCTTCGATCAATCGCGACTGCGCCGGCATCGGTTTTTCCAGATCAGACGTCGTCCCGCGCGAAAGAATCTATGCCGCGCGCGACAGGATGAAGCATCGCCAAGTTAACGACTTGCATCTATTGAGAGTCAATCTCAAAGATATCGGATGAGCGGACTGTAACAGTCACGCTTTCATTTTCCGAGAATCAGTGAACTGCCGTCCAACTTCTCCGAACCGCGGCCAAGACCACGGACTCGGTTCGCTCATTGTTGGCCACGAACGGTAAAAATCGTGGGGCGTGGGCCTATTGCACCAATGCCGCCCATCGCCAACGCGGCACCAAGGCGCGCCAGGGCCAACATATCCTCGCCGAGCACTCCGGTCACGCTGTCATCCGTAAGGAGCCGCAGCTTGTGGCGGACGAGATCTGCCGGGTGCTGGACTACGCTACCCACAAGGAGCCAGTTGCGCCATGATCGAGATGGAACCGGAAACTTACCACGGCGAGAAATCCGGCTTTCGTAGCAGATCAGGAATGTCTACTAGCAGGATGGCCTCTGACAGTCGTGCAGGACTTCGTTTCCTCGAGCATGGCGGCGAGGCGGAAGAGAGGGTGGCACTTGAGAGTCCAAAGCAGATGGATGGATCGCTAGTTCCGGAATCCCTCCCGCGATCAGATCATGATCATCAGCGGGGGGATTGCCTGTTTATGCCGGTCGCCATAACCCAGCGCCGCGATCACGCGATCGTGCTCTGTCGGCAGCCCGACAGTGATCCGGAACCGGTCTGACAGCGGCGGATAGGGCCTCGCAATTTCTATCCCGAAGGCATCGAGATGCCGACGCAGGTTTGCCGCCTGCGACACGCAGAAGAAAATGAAGCTGGCGCGACTTTCGCAACACTTGAACCCGATCGGAATAGACGAAGGCACCTCCGCCGGGACGCTGCCGGGCGAGATAGAGGCCGAGCGGTTCGAGTGTCACCTCGATGACGACCTGTTTGGGGTGGACCTGCTCGAGAGTGGCGATCTGTGTGGTCAGGCTCGCGACCTCGTCCGCGCCGACATGGCGCTCTAGGCCGAGCGCAGGCATCCTGACCGTGTCGATGACTCGCGGCGATCGCGCGAAGGGAATTTCGTTGAGGTTCAGCCGCACACGGTTCGCGGTGGACAGCACCGGTTGGGCAGAGGCCCGGTCGATGCCGTTCGCCCGGACAGCAGCTGCGCCCGTTGCGATCCAGTCGCGCCGCGTGAGAGTAATCCTAATGAAAAATTTGTATCATGCGGCGGTGTGTCTGGTAGGTTAAATTGCGATGCATGAGTCGCCTAGGTGCGATCCGAAGTGGCCGAAGAACCCAAGTCGCAGGCATTCGCGGTCGATGCCACGCATGCTGCGCAAGTCGCGGACCTGTTCACGGCGGTCGAGGCAGAGATCGGCGTGCCCGAAGTTGGTGATCTACAATGCCAGCGGCTGGGTTCTCAACGTCATTTACAGCGGCGAGGCCCGTCATGCTTCCCGGGAAGCGATCGCATCGGACACTTCAGCCTCGCCAAGCGCAAGCCCCTGAGCGAGCACCTGTACCGTGGCGCGACAATCTTGGTCTTCAAATCGCGACGAGGAGTGTTTGTCGGTTTCGGCCAGTGCCTGTCACCGCAACCAACAAACCTTTCGTTTTGTAGGATGTATCTACCTGAAACAGGAGGAGGCAGCCAAAGATCTTTTAGGACCGTTCACGCAACAAGTTTTATGTGTTTGCGTGAAAGTAGCACTCTAACGAAGCTATCCCATTTCTTCATCGCAGCTCGCTTCTCAGGCATGTAGTTCCACCGATCATAACTTTTGGAACTGACATCCTGCAATGTGTGGTTCTGCAGGCGATCACGAATTTCCTTGGATATGCCAGCTTTGCCTGCAAGCGTCTTCCAGGTTCGGCGCAGGTCACGATTGGTCACGTACGGAATAACGCCACGCTCCCGTTGACGCCACATGAAGGCATATAGCGTGCCATGTGCGACAGGCCTGCTCGAATCCATGGCGGACGGGAAAAACCAGCCATATTCATTCGGCTTGATGCTTTCGAGTAGCTCGGCAGCCAGAGACGGAAGGGGTATTGCGTGCGGTTTGCTATTCTTGGTCTTCGACCAATCCAGTATGCGCTCCTTTCTGTCATACTGATCAACGTTCAGTCGAGCAATTTCCTCCACGCGCTGGCCAGTCAGCATAAGGAATTGAACGGCGCGAGTATATGGCGGATGAATGGGTGTGTCTGGACACTCCAGCCACCTGAATAACCGTACATATTCGTCCTCGCTGAGCCAGCGAGTGCCGGCAACTTTAGGTTCGGTCGGGATGTCGGCGGCCGGATTGTAGGCGAGGCGGAAACGGCGTGGAGATGTAAGCCGATAGTCATGTTCTGATTTCAGGCCCCAGGAAAAGGCTGAACGGATGTAACTACGGACGTGATCAGCCATCGACTTCGCACCGCGATCATAGATCGGTCGAATGACCTCCAGGACGTCTTCAGGGAGGATATCACGCGCTAGCCGGTTGCGACCCAACGTGTCCGCGATCTTGTCGAGACCTTTCTTGGCTTCCTTCCACGAAGGCTTGTCGGCATCCTTAAGCGCATTAGTGTAAGCCTCGAAAAGATCGGCCACCGTACCGGGCCGGGTATCGCCGGCGACCTTAATACTGCTACCCCTCTGGATCGGCCCGGCATAGTCGCGATCGAAGAGCTTACGCGCATTGGCCAACGACAAGGAGGGATAGGCGCCGAGCTTAGACTTGATCCGCTTCTTGTCACGCCACTGGACAGCATACCATGTCGCTGTGACGCGTGAGGGCATGGGTTTCAGAATCAGCGTAAGTCGGCCGGTACCATGGCCCTCGCCATCGGGAAGGGTTCGCTCTTTCCGAGCTGCTTCGACAGCCCTGATCGCTTGTCGGATTTCGCCATCTGTCAAAGCCGCCATGCCACAGTTCCTGAACTGGGGACGGTCCACCAAACTGGGGCCGCCAAATGGGGACGGTTTCCCGTCCGATCCCGCTAAATTAGGTGTCAACCGCCCCTAGTCAAGAGTCTATAAATATTTTAGAAAGCTCGGTAATCTGCGGGAGTCTGAGGGTGTGTAAATCGTCAAGTAGGGTGGTTGTGCATCTGGACCATGTCGGCACGGGCGGCCATGCCAAGGGCGATGACAAGGTCTTCAACGGCGCCATGGACAATGCCGCCGGCGTCGCCACCATGCTGGAGGCGGCACGCGCCTTTACCCAGGCTGGCGAGAAGCCAAAGCGCACCATCCTGTTCGCGGCGGTAACGTCGGAAGAGGACGGCCTGCTCGGTTCGCAATACCTGGCCAAGCACCCGCTGCCGGGCGTCAAGGTGACCAGCGTCGTCAATCTGGACATGCCCGTCCTGCTGTACGACTTCACCGACGTCGTGGCGTTTGGCGCCGAACATTCGACCATGGGGCCGATCGTTGCAAAGGCGACGAGCGACATGGGCATCAAGCTGTCGCCCGATCCCATGCCGGAAGAAAATCTGTTCACCCGGTCGGACCATTATCGCTTCGTCACCGAAGGGGTGCCGTCGGTCTTCCTCGTCACCGGCTTTGCCAATGGCGGGGAAAAGGCGTTCAAGGATTTCCTCGCCACCAATTATCACAAGCCCAGTGACGAGGTCAGCTTGCCCTTCAATTGGGGCGCGGGGGCCAAGTTCGCCAAGGTGAACTACAACATCGCCCGCGCGCTCGCCGACGCGCCGACCGCGCCGGTCTGGTATGACGACAGCGAGTTCGGCAAACTCTATGCCGCCGACGCGGCAAAGGCGGAGCGGCCCGCAGGCGGATGAAACATCATGGGGCGTCCCGGTCGGGGCGCCCTTTTTTTCAGGTGTGACATGGCTTGTGTGGCCAAAGGGCAACACTATCTCCGCAGCATCATCGAATTAAATCAAGGGTCGGCAGGGACGTCATGAACCTCGAAAAATTCACCGATCGCGCCAAGGGCTTCCTGCAATCGGCGCAGACCGTTGCCATCCGCATGAGCCATCAGCGGATCGCCCCCGAACATCTGCTGAAGGCGCTGCTGGAGGATGAGCAGGGCATGGCGTCGCGCCTGATTGCCGCGGCAGGTGGCGATGCGGGCCGGGCGCTGGCCGAAACCGATACGGCGCTGGCCAAGATCCCGGCGGTCAGCGGGTCGGGCGCGCAATCGACGCCGGGCCTGGATAACGACACCGTCCGCGTGCTGGATCAGGCCGAGCAGGTCGCGCAGAAGGCCGGCGACAGCTTTGTCACGGTCGAGCGGCTGCTGCTGGCACTGGTGCTTTCCGGCAACAACGCCGCCGGTCGCGCGCTGGCGGCGGCGGGCGTGCAGGTGCAGGCCCTCAACGAAGCGATCAACACGATCCGCAAGGGTCGCACCGCCGATACGGCGGGGGCGGAGGACCGTTATGACGCGCTCAAGAAATTTGCCCGCGATCTGACCGACGCTGCGCGCGACGGCAAGCTGGACCCGGTGATCGGCCGTGACGAAGAAATCCGCCGCACCATCCAGATCCTTGCGCGCCGGACCAAGAACAATCCCGTGCTGATCGGCGAACCCGGCGTCGGCAAGACCGCCATTGCCGAAGGGCTGGCGCTGCGGATTGCCAATGGCGACGTGCCCGATACGCTGAAGGACCGCACGCTGATGGCGCTCGACATGGGCAGCCTGATCGCGGGCGCGAAATATCGCGGCGAGTTCGAGGAACGGCTGAAGGGCGTGCTGGACGAGGTGAAGGCGGGTGAGGGCGACATCATCCTGTTCATCGACGAAATGCACACGCTGATCGGTGCGGGTAAAACCGATGGCGCGATGGACGCGTCGAACCTGTTGAAGCCCGCCCTTGCGCGCGGCGAACTGCACTGCATTGGCGCCACCACGCTGGATGAATATCGCAAATATGTCGAAAAGGACCCCGCGCTCCAGCGGCGGTTCCAGCCGGTGTTCGTGGGCGAGCCAACCGTCGAGGATACGGTCAGCATCCTGCGCGGGCTGAAGGAGAAATACGAGCTGCACCATGGCGTGCGGATCACCGACGGCGCCCTGGTGTCGGCGGCGACCTTGTCCAACCGCTACATCACCGACCGTTTCCTGCCCGACAAGGCCATCGACCTGATGGACGAGGCGGCGAGCCGCATCCGCATGGAGGTGGAATCCAAGCCGGAGGAGATCGAGACGCTCGACCGCCGCATCCTGCGCCTGAAGATCGAGCGGGAGGGGCTGCGCCGCGAAACCGATGCCGCGTCGGTTGACCGGCTGGAGACGATCGAGCGCGATCTGGCCAATCTGGAACAGCAATCGGCCGAGCTGACCGCCCGCTGGCAGGCGGAAAAGGACAAGATCGGGGCCGAGGCCAAGCTGAAGGAACAGCTGGACGCCGCGCGCATCGCGCTGGAACAGGCGCAGCGCACCGGCGATCTGGCCCGCGCGGGCGAGCTTTCCTACGGCACCATCCCCCAGCTGACCAAGCAGCTTGAGGAAGCGGCAGGCGCGACTCAGGGCGCGATGCTGCGCGAGGAAGTGACCGCCGACGATATCGCCGGCGTCGTCAGCCGTTGGACCGGCATTCCCGTCGACCGGATGCTGGAGGGCGAGCGCGAAAAGCTGCTCCAGATGGAAGACGCACTCGCCAAACGGGTGATCGGTCAGGCCGAGGCGGTGCGCGCGGTGTCGACCGCCGTGCGCCGCAGCCGTGCGGGGCTACAGGACCCGAACCGGCCGCTGGGCAGCTTCCTGTTCCTTGGCCCCACGGGCGTCGGCAAGACCGAGTTGACCAAGACGCTGGCCGAGTTCCTGTTCGACGATCCGAACGCCATGGTCCGCATCGACATGTCCGAATTCATGGAAAAGCACGCGGTCGCGCGGCTGATCGGCGCGCCGCCGGGCTATGTCGGCTATGAAGAGGGCGGCGTGCTGACCGAAGCGGTGCGTCGGCGCCCCTATCAGGTCGTGCTGTTCGACGAGGTGGAGAAGGCGCATGGCGACGTGTTCAACGTGCTGCTGCAGGTGCTGGACGACGGTCGCCTGACCGACGGACAGGGGCGCACGGTCGATTTTTCGAACACGATCATCATCCTGACATCGAACCTGGGCAGCCAGTATCTGACCAACCTTGCTGACGGCGAATCCGTGGAAACGGTCGAGCCGCAAGTGATGGAGGTGGTGCGCGCGCATTTCCGGCCCGAATTCCTCAACCGGCTGGACGAGGTGATCCTGTTCCACCGGCTGGCGGCGGAGCATATGGCGCCGATCGTCGACATTCAGGTCGGGCGCGTCAGCCGGTTGCTGGCGGACCGCAAGATCACCATCGACCTGACCGACGCAGCGCGCGCGTGGCTGGGGCGGGTGGGGTACGATCCCGTCTATGGCGCCCGCCCGCTGAAACGCGCGGTGCAGCGCTATCTTCAGGACCCGCTGGCCGACCTGATCCTGAAGGGCGAGGTGCGCGACGGCTCGACCGTCGCGGTGGATGAGGGCGACGGCGCGCTGACGCTGACCGTTCGATAAGCCGGGACAGGGCGGGCGCCACGGCGTTCGCCCTGTCGTCCATTACGGCAGGATCAGACCTGCCAGCGCCGCCGACATCAGATTGGCCAGGCTGCCCGCAAGCAGCGCCCGCACGCCGAGCCGGGCGATGGTCGGACGCTGATTGGGTGCCAGACTGCCCGTCGCGGCCATCTGGATCGCGATCGAGCTGAAATTGGCAAAGCCGCACAGCGCAAAGGTGACGATGGCGATGGTGCGCTGGCTCAACTGGTCCCCGATCTGGCCCAGTTCGATAAAGGCGACGAATTCGTTCAGCACCACCTTGGTCCCGAACAGGCCGCCCGCCATGCCCGCTTCGTCCCAGGGGATGTTCAGCAGGAACATCACCGGTTGGAACACGGTGCCGATCAGCATCTGGAAGCTGAGCGCCGGATAGCCGAACCAGCCGCCGACCACGCCCAGCAGGCCGTTCGCCATCGCCACCAGCGCCACGAACGCCAGCACCATCGCACCGACCGCCACCGCGATCTTCACACCCGTCTGCGCGCCCATTGCGGCGGCCATGATCAGGTTGGCGGCGCGTTCATCCTCTGGATCGGGTTCGGCGACCGCCAGCACGGCGGCTTCCTCGAACGTGTCGTGCTGGACGTTGGGGGCCGATGCGACATCGGGCATGATGATCTTGGCCATCAGGATGCCGCCCGGCGCCGCCATGAAGCTGGCCGCCAGAAGATAGGGCAGCGATTCCGGACCAAGGAACGAGGCGTAGGCCGCCAGGATCGTGCCCGCCACGCCCGCCATGCCGACCGACATCACGGTGAACAACTGGCTGGGCGTCAGGCTGGAAAGATAGGGGCGGATGACCAGCGGCGATTCGCTTTGTCCGACAAAGATATTGGCCGCAGCGCACAGCGATTCGACCTTGGACACGCCGATCACCCGCTCGATCGCGCCCCCGACCCAGCGGATGATGAACTGCATGACGCGCAGATGGTACAGCACCGACACCAGGCTGGCGAAGAAGATGATCACCGGCAGTGCCGAGATGGCAAAGCTCTGCCCGCCCATTTCGGGCGTCGCCAGCGGGCCGAAGATGAAGTCGGTGCCCGCCTTGGCATAGCCCAGCAGCGCCGACACCCCCGCCGCCATGGCGCGGATCGCGGATTGCCCGGCGGGTACGTAGAGGACGAGGAACGCGATCCCCGCCTGCAATGCAAAAGCCGCGCCGACCACGCGCAGGCGAATGGCGCGGCGGTTGGCAGATAGAAGAACGGCGATCGCCAGAATGACGGCGATGCCGCAAAGGCCGATCAGGAAACGTGTCACCAAAGCCCTGTCGCTTTCCCAAGCGGGCCGCGCAGAGGGCGGCCCAGGCGTTTTCGAAAGAAGTCGGGTGACACAGGATCGCCGGCGATGCCAGCGACTTGTGCGCTTCGCTGTTCGGCTGTGACACGGCTGCCACTTTCGCGCGGGCGCGCCATCGGCTAACCGCCCGCGATGGACTCGCCCGCGCCGATTTCCCGTTCGCTGTTTTCGCTCGCCATTTTTTATGGCGGCATGGTCTGTATTGCCGGGGTGCTTGGCAACAAGCAGGTGGCGTTGGGGCCATTGGCGGTGGAGGCGGGTATCTTTGCCTTTCTGCTGCTGGTGGTGGTGTCGTCGGCGGTGGCCGAGCTGCACGGTCGCGCGGTGGCCAATCGGCTGGTGCTGATCGGCTTCGTGCCGCTGCTGGTGTCGATGGCGCTGTCGTGGATCGTCGTGCAACTGCCGCCCGCGCCCAGCATGGAGACCGAGCGGGTGGCGGCATTCACGATGCTGATGAGCAGCACGTGGCGCATCTGGATGGGCGGCATCGTCGCCTATGGCCTGTCGCAGATCCTGAATGTGACGCTGTTCGACGCGCTGAAGCGCGGAAAGGGCCGCATGTTGTGGCTGCGCGCGGGCGTGGCCAGCGTGTTGAGCCAGATTCTGGACACGCTGATCTTCGTCACCGTCGCCTTTTACGGCGTCTTCCCCGTCGGTCAGCTGATCGCCGGGCAGATGCTGGCCAAGGTCGCGCTGTCGCTGATCCTGGTGCCGCCGCTCATCTATCTGTTCGTCGGGCTGGGCCGCCGCCTGGACGCCCCCGCCGCTGCGAGGACTTGAACCGAATGACCAACCACGCCCCCGATCCCGCAATGCTCGTCAAAGCCGAAACCCTGACCGAGGCGCTGCCCTATATCCAGCGTTATGCCGGTGCGACGTTCGTCATCAAATATGGCGGCCACGCGATGGGCGACCCCGAACTGGCGCGCGATTTTGCCGAGGATGTGGTGCTGCTGAAGGCGGTCGGCATTAACCCGGTCGTCGTCCATGGCGGCGGGCCGCAGATCGGCGCGATGCTGAAGCGGCTGGGCGTCGAATCCCAGTTCGTCGGCGGGCTGCGCGTCACCGACGCCGCCACCGCCGAAGTCGCGGAAATGGTGCTGGCGGGCAAGATCAACAAGGAAATCGTCGGCTGGATCGATTCGGCGGGCGGTCGGGCCGTCGGCATTTCGGGCAAGGACGCGCGGCTTGTCACCGCGCAAAAGGTCACCCGGACCGAACCGGACCGCAATTCAGGGATCGAGCGGCACGTCGATCTGGGCTTTGTCGGCGAACCGGTCGCGGTCGATCCGATGATCCTGAACATGCTGGCCAGCCAGAATGTCATCCCCGTGGTGGCGCCGGTCGCGCTGGGTGTTGACGGACACACCTATAACATCAACGCCGACACCATGGCAGGCGCGATTGCCGGGGCACTGGGCGCTTCGCGCTTCTTCCTTTTGACCGATGTGCCGGGCGTGCTGGACAAGTCGGGCGAGCTTCAGACCGACCTGAACCCCGCGCGCATTGGCGAGCTGAAGGCCGATGGCACGATTTCGGGCGGCATGATTCCCAAGGTCGAAACCTGCGTCGCGGCGGTTGAGGCGGGGGTGGACGCGGCCGTCATCCTCGACGGGCGTATTCCGCACGGCATGCTGCTGGAAATCTTTACCCGGCGCGGTGCCGGCACGCTGGTCCGGCGCTGAGGAACGTCGCGCCCATCGCCAGTGCGGCGGGCGCGGATTACAGGCGGAAGCGCCCCTCGATCACCGTGACGCATTGCCCCCGCAGGATGACGCGCTCGCCCGCCGCCTCGCAATCGACATGGCCGCCGCGAGCGCTCGCCTGAAACGCGGTGAAGCGCGAACGGCCAAGGCGCGCGGCCCAATAGGGCGTCAGGACGCAGTGCGCCGATCCGGTCACCGGGTCTTCGTCGATGCCGACGGCGGGGGCGAAGACGCGGCTGACGACATCGGTGTCGGTGCCGGGCGCGGTCACGATGTTCAGCGTGTCACCAATCGCTGCCAACGCACGGAAGTCGGGACGCAGCGCGCGGACGGCATCCCCATCGTCCAGCACAACCATGTCGTAACCCGCCGCGTGACGCAGAACCTCGCCCCGCTCGACACCCAGTGCCGCCAGCAATTCGGGCATCTCGACGGGCGAAGGCGGGTAGGCGGGCAGCGCCATGGCATAGCCCGCGCCATCGCGTGCGACCGTCAGCACGCCCGCTTCGCGGGTGGCAAAGGTCACGCGGTCCAGCGCGGCATCGTTCGACAATAGCCAGTGGCCGCTGGCCAGCGTGGCGTGACCGCACAACTCCACCTCGACCGTGGGGGTGAACCAGCGCAGTTCGTAATCGGCACGACCACTTTGGTCGGGGATCAGGAAGGCGGTTTCGGCCAGATTATTCTCCGCCGCAATCGCCTGCAGCACCACGTCGTCGAGCCAGGCGTCCATCGGCATCACCGCCGCCGGATTGCCCGCGAACGGGCGATCGGCAAAGGCGTCGATCTGAGCAAAGGTCAGCTCGGTCATCAGGCGCGCTTTCGGAACCAGTGCGGGGTCACGTCTTCCTCGACCAGGGGATCGTCGGTGTCGGTATGCCCTTCGGGGTCGAGGTGGATCAGCACCTCCACCTTGGGGAAGGCGCGGTGCAGCGCCATTTCCACCGCCTCGACCACGTCATGCGCCTCGACGATGTTCAGCGTGCGGTCGACGTTCATGTGGAACTGCGCGAAATCGCGCGTGCCCGACCGGCGCGTGCGGAAATCATGTATGCCGCGCACGTCGGGCACGGCAACGGCGACGGCGATATAACGCTGCCGCTCGTCCTCCGGCCATTCCTTGTCCATCAACTGATCGATGGCATGGGCCGACGCCTTGAACGCGCCAAAGCCCAGCCACGCGGCAATGGCGATGCCGAACAGTGCGTCGGCGCCCGACAGGCCGAGATAACGATCAAGGACCAGTGCCGCGATTACCGACAGGTTCAGCAGGATGTCGCCCTGATAATGAAGGCTGTCGGCCTGCACCGCGACCGATCCGGTCGCGGCGATGATCCGCTTTTGATAGGCGACCAGCGCCAGCGTCGCGACGATCGCGACCACCGACACCGCAATGCCCAATCCCGGATCCGCAATCGGCGCATCGCTGCCAAGCGCGGTCACGCCGCGCCAGCCGATCGCCAGCGCAGATGCGGTAATCAATGCCACCTGGAACAGCGCGGCCAGCGCCTCTGCCTTGCCATGGCCGAAACGGTGGTCATGGTCGGCGGGCTGTGCCGCCAGCCGCACACCGTACAGCGTGACCAGCGACGCCAGCACGTCGAGCGCAGAGTCGGCAAGGCTGCCCAGCAGCGCGACCGAACTGGTCGTCCAGGCGGCATAGCCTTTCAGCGACAGCAGGAAGATCGCCGTCGCCACGCTCGCCATCGCGGCGCGCGCGGTGACGTTGTTCAGGATGGTGCGGCGGCGTTCGGTTTCGGTCACGGGTACAGCATCCCCTCCCGCCAGCCGTCGTCCGTCGCCGTGAACAGGCGGCGTTCGTGCAGCCGGTGGGCGCGGTCCTGCCAGAATTCGATGGCGGTCGGCGTCACGCGATAACCGCCCCAATGCGGCGGGCGCGGCACGTCGCCACCCTCGAACCGGGCCTTCATTTCATCGAACCGCGCTTCGAACGTCGCGCGGTCGGCCAGCGGGCGCGACTGGTCGCTGGCCCAGGCGCCAAGCTGTGAGTCGCGGCTGCGGCTGGCGAAATAGGCGTCGGATTCGGCGTCGGTGGCGGGGGCGACGGTCCCCTCGATCCGGATTTGCCGGCGCAGCGATTTCCAGTGAAACAGCAGCGCGACATGCGTGTTCGCTGCCAGATCGCCCGCCTTGCGGCTTTCGCGATTGGTGTAGAAGACGAATCCGTCCGGGCCATGCCCCTTGAGCAACACCATGCGGACCGACGGGCGACCCGCTGCATCGGCGGTGGCCAGCGCCATCGCGTTCGAGTCGTTCAATTCGCTGGTTCGCGCTTCCGCGAACCATGCGTCGAACAGCGTAAAGGGATCGTCGGCCATGATCGCGGCGACATACGCCTGTCATGTGGGGCTGTCGAGGAACACAAGCGGCGCTCACGCTTTGAATCGGCCTCGCAACGAACGGGATTGGATGCGTCATGGCTGCGCGCGCTTACTGGCAGGGGCAGATCCGCCTCGCCCTCGTCTCGATCCCGGTGGAAATCTATTCGGCGACGCGCAGCGGTGCCTCGATCAGCTTTCGCCAGATCCACGAACCCACGGGTAAGCCGATCAAATATGAGAAGGTCGTCACCGGCGTCGGCCCGGTGGATGCCGACGAGATCATGAAGGGCTTCGAGATCGAGAAGGGCAGCTATGTCCTGCTCGATCAGGACGAGATCGAGGCGGTGAAGCTGGAATCGAAAAAGACGCTGGAGTTGACCCAGTTCGTCGACGCGCACGAGATTGACGTGCTTTATTACGAAAAGCCCTATTTCGTTGTCCCGGCCGACGATCTGGCGGAAGAAGCGTTCATCGTGCTGCGCGAGGCGTTGAAGCGCACCAAGAAGGTCGGGCTGGGCCAGTTGGCGCTGCGCGGCCGCGAATATGTCGTCAGCCTGAAACCATGCGGGCGCGGCATGGTGCTGGAGACGCTGCGTTATGCCGATGAAGTGCACAAGGCGCAGGGCTATTTCCGCGACATTCCCGACGATGCGCCCGATGCCGATCTGCTCGATCTGGCCGAAACGCTGATCGAGAAAAAGGCGGGCAAGTTCGACCCGTCGGTCTTTCACGACCGCTATGTCGACGCGCTGAAAGGGCTGATCGAGCGCAAGACCAAGGCCAAGGGCGGCAAGATCGTCGAGGATGCCGACGACGATTCGCCCGCCCGGCGCGGTTCGAACGTCGTCGACCTGATGGCTGCGCTGAAGAAGAGTCTGGAGAAGCCGGGCGAGACGACCGGCGGCACGCCGCGAAAGGCGCCCGCCAAAAAGGCTGCGGCGAAGAAGCCTGCGCCCCGCAAATCCCCGGCCCGCAAGCGCGCGTGAGCGGGTTGTTGCTGAACGCACCGATTGCGCTCGACGCGCTGGGATGGGATGCGGTCGCACGGCTGGGCGGTGCGACAGCGGCGGGGCTGTTGCTGGGCGTCGACCGCGAGGTGCGTGGGCACGGGCCGGGACTGCGGACCCATGCCATCATCTGTTTTTCGACCGCGCTGCTGACGGTGGCGTCGATCGCGCTTTACCTGCAACTGGGCGGCCCCGAAGCGCGACTGGACCCGCTGCGCGTGATCGAGGGGACGGCGGCGATGGTCGGCGTAATGGCGGGCGCGCTGATCGTGTTCAGCAAGGGGGAGGTCAAGAACCTGACCACCGCCGCGCATCTGTGGCTGGCGGCAGCGATCGGCATCACCTTTGGCGCGGGGCAATATCCGCTGGCGCTGATGGGGATCGGCGTGGCGGTAGTGCTGTTGACGGTGTTGCGCGCGGTCGAGCAGCGGGCGCCGGAGCGTGACGATGGCTGAGCGCGATCCGCTTGCGACCTATAACGCCAAGCGCGATTTCGCGCGTACCGCCGAACCGGCAGGGTCGCTGGCGGCGGGCAACGGCAATTCGTTCGTCGTGCAAAAGCATGACGCGACGCGCCTGCATTGGGATTTTCGCATCGAACTGGACGGCGTGCTGAAAAGCTGGGCGGTGACGCGCGGCCCCAGCCTGGACCCCGCCGAAAAGCGGCTGGCCGTGCGGACCGAGGATCATCCGCTGTCCTATGCCAGCTTTGAAGGAACGATTCCGGCGGACGAATATGGCGGCGGCACCGTCATGCTGTGGGACCGGGGCACATGGTCGCCGATCAAGGGCAAGTCGGCCAGCGACCTGGAAAAAGGGCATCTGCACTTCGTTCTGGATGGCGAGCGGATGAAGGGCGAGTGGCTGCTGATCCGCCTCAAACCGCGCGGGCGGGAGAAGCGGGAGAACTGGCTGCTCAGGAAAATCGATGATCCACATGCCGGGGGCGCCGACGAACTGGTCGAAACCGCGCTGACCAGCATCGATACCGGCCGCACGATGCAGGAAATCGCCGAGGGCAAGAAGGTGAAGCGCGCCGGGAAGAGCGTGCGCAAGGCGACGCGGCCCAAGTCGCAGGATGTGCAGCTTGCCACGCTGACCGATGCGGTGCCGGCGGGCAATGGCTGGCTGCACGAGGTGAAATATGACGGCTATCGCGCGCTGATCGCGACCGGCGGCGATGGCCCGCGCGTCTATACGCGATCCGGCCTCGACTGGACCGACAAGTTTCCCGCCATTGCAGACGCCATGGCCGCGATCGACACGCCCGCGCTGATCGACGGTGAGATCGTCGCGATGAAGGACGGCAAGCCTGATTTCTCGACCTTGCAGGATGCGATTTCGAACGGCGGCGGCGACATGATGCTGTTCGCCTTCGACCTGTTGGCGGCGGGCGGGGACGATCTGCGCGCGTTGCCGCTGGTCGAGCGCAAGCAGCGCTTGCAGGCGCTGCTGCCCGCCGGGGACACGCGCATCCATTATGCCGAACATGTGCTGGGCGCGGGCGAAAAGCTGTTCGACGCCATGTGTGCGGAGGGGCTGGAGGGCATCGTGTCCAAACGCGCCGACGCCCCCTATCGCGCGGGGCGCGGCAAATCGTGGCTGAAGGTCAAATGCGTCCGGCGGCAGGAATTCGTGATCGTCGGCTGGCTGCCGTCATCGGCCAAGGGGCGGGGTTTTCGCTCGCTGCTGCTGGGGCTCAACGAGGATGGGCAACTGCGCTATGCGGGCAAGGTCGGGACCGGATTCAATGCCGCAACGCAGGACATGCTGCTGGCCAAGCTGGAAAAGCTGAGCCGAAAGACCGCGCCGGTCGATGTCCCACGTGCTGCCGCACGGGGCGCGCAGTGGGTGACGCCCAAGCTGGTGGCCGAAGTCGCCTTTGCCGAGTTTACCGCCGAACAGGTGGTGCGCCACGCCAGCTTTATCGCACTGCGCGACGACAAGCCGGCGAAGGATGTGGCGTCGGAGCCGACGGTGGCGGTCGCTGCTGAACCGGCAATCCGCATCACCAGTCGCGAACGTGTGATCTTTCCCGGTGACGGCATTACCAAGGGGCAGTTGGCCGATTATTATGCTGCGATCGCCGCCCTGGCGCTGCCATGGCTGGCCAACCGCCCGATCAGCCTGGTCCGCTGTCCCCAGGGGCGCGCGAAACAATGTTTTTTCCAGAAGCATGACGCGGGCAGTTTCGGCGAGCAGGTAAATCAGGTCGATATTCGGGAAAAGGACGGGGGGCACGAACCCTATCTGTATGTCGAGGATGCGGTCGGGATGCTGGCGTGCGTGCAGATGGGCACGATCGAGTTTCATGGCTGGGGCGTGCGGGTTACCGATGTCGAGCGGCCCGACCGACTTGTCTTCGACCTGGACCCCGATGAGGGGCTGGACTTCGGCGATGTCAAAAAGGCTGCCGAGCATCTGAAATCGGTGCTGGCCGATATGGGCCTGACCAGCTTTGCCATGCTGTCGGGTGGCAAGGGCGTGCATGTCGTCGCGCCGCTGACGCCGGAGGCCGAGTGGCCGGTGGTCAAATCCTTTGCCGACCGGTTCGCCCGCGCGCTGGCGACGGCGGAGCCGGATCGCTTCACCGCGACAATGAGCAAGGCGAAGCGCAAGGGGCGCATCTTCATCGACTGGCTACGCAATCAGCGCGGGGCGACGGCGGTGCTGCCCTATGTCGTGCGCGCGCGGCCCGGCGCGCCCGTGGCGGCGCCGGTCGCGTGGAGCGAGTTGAAGGACATCGACACCGCCGCCCGCTGGACGCTTGGCGATGCCGACGAACTGATCGAGCGCGCAAACGGCCGCATCCTGAAGGGCTGGGGCGCCGCCGATCAGGTGCTGCCGCCGATCTGACGAGTTACTTCTTGATCATCCAGCCATTGACGGCGAGCCAGTGGATGAAGCTGTCGAACCAGTCGGTGCTGGTCGTCCCCTTCTTGCCCAGCCCAAAACCATGACCACCCGCCTGATACAGATGGAACTCCACCGGGCGCTTGGCCTTTTGCCACGATTCGATCAGCCCGAATCCCTTGCCCGCGAACAGCGGGTCGTCGCTGGCCAACACCGCGAACATCGGCGGTGCGTCGGCAGGCACATTGACCGCGCCGAACGAGCCATAAATGGGACCGATAAAGGCGGGCTTGGTGTCCGGCGCGGTCAGCGCGGTCGCCATCGTCGTGCCCGCGCCCGCCGAAAAGCCGATCATGCCGACGCGCGCCGGATCGACGCGCCATTCGGTGCTGCGCTGGCGGATAAGGGCGAAGGCGGCGCGCGCATCCTCAACCCATGGCGCGACCTGTCCGGCGGGCGGTGCAGCGCGCGGCGAGGGCGTGGAGCGCGCGGCACCGGCGAACATCGCGTCCATTGCCTGCTTGAACTCGGCTTCCCCGCCCGGCGTCGGGCGAGTGCGGTATTTCAGGACGAAGGCAGCGATCCCGCGATCGGCCAGCGCCTGTGCCACGCGCCAGCCCTCATTCTCCATCGACAGGAACAGGAAGCCGCCGCCAGGCGCTACGATGACTGCCGTGCCGTTGGCCTTGGCCGGATCAGGCAGGAAGGGGGTCAGCGTCGCTTCGGTGACGTTGCGGGTGAAAGCGGTGCCATATTGACGGAACCAGCTTTCGCGGGCGGTCGATCCCTCGACCCCCTTGGTGCCGAGCGAAATCGCATTCGGTTCGGCGGGGGCGGCGATAGGGATGATCGTTGCGTCCTGCGCCCGTGCAGGGGCCGCCATCAATGCGGCGGCGATGATAGCGTTACCAAATATGATGCGGCCGAAATACGTCATGGCGTGTCGCTCTCCCGATACATGGAAAGCCCGCGTTGATGCGGGTCGTGGTCGCAAACATGCTGCCGCTTGCGCGCGGTGCGGGCAAGCCCATTGCGCGCGCCCGCGCTTTCGCGGAAAGGGGAGGGGCGCGTCGCAAGCGGGGGAATGGCACGGATGGCAAGTCGAACGGCAAGCTTGTTCGACGCCGGTATCGTGGCGGACCGCTGGATCGCGGATTATCGCGCGGCGCGGTTGCGCGGCGACGTGATGGCCGATGCCGCTGACGATGCCGCATGGCGCGCGCTGTTCGAGGAACTGGCCGCCAATGTCGGCGAATCGCTGGCCGATGCGTTGGAACGCGCACAGCGCCAGGCCGATGACATCGGCACCGGCTTTCGTGTGGCGGGCGACAGTGACGAGCGCCCCTGGCCGCTGTCGCCGGTGCCCCTGCTGATCGACGGCGACGAATGGGCAGGTATTCGCGACGGCGTTATCCAGCGTGCCGAGTTGATGGAGACGATTGCCGCCGATCTCTATGGCCCCGCCCGGTTGGTGTCGCAGGGGCTGATTCCGGCGGCCGTGGTGACGGGCAGCCCCTATTTCCTGCGGCCGATGAAGGGTCTGGTGCCGCCGGGCGGGCATCACCTGAATGTCGTGGCGGTCGATCTGTGCCGCGGGCCGACCGGTGAATGGAGCGTGCTGGCCGATCATCTGCGCGGTCCCGTCGGCGCGGGCTATGCGCTGGAGAACCGGCTGGCAATCGCGCGGACGCTGGGCGGACTTCAGGCGCGGCTGAATGTAGAGCGGCATGCCCCCTTTTTCGCCAGCCTACGCGACGGGCTGGCCGCCGCCTGCGCGCGCAGCGACCCGCGCATCGGGCTGATGACGCCGGGGCGGCTGAACCAGAGCTATGCCGAACAGGCACATCTGGCGCGCTATCTGGGCTTCTTGCTGGTTGAGGGTGCCGATCTGGCCGTGATCGACGACCGGCTTTACGTCCGCACCATCGCCGGGCTGAAGCGCGTCGACGGGCTGTGGCGGCGGACCGATCCCACGCTGCTGGACCCGCTGGCGTTCGATTCTACATCGGCGATCGGCGTGCCCGGACTGGTCGATGCGATGGCGGCGGGCAATGTCGTGGTTGCCAATGCGCCCGGTGCAGGCGTGCTGGAATCGCCCGCACTGGCGGCGTTCCTCCCCGCGCTTTCCACCCGGCTGACGGGGGAGGGGCTGTCGCTGCCTAACATCGCCACCTGGTGGTGCGGACAGCCGCGCGCGGCGGCCCAGGTGGTCGATGAACTGGCCAGCATGACCATCGCTCCCGCTTTCGGCGTGCCGACCCTTGCCCTGTCCGACGGGCGCCCCGTTTCGGGGGCGGAGCTGTCCGACGATGCCCGTGCCGCGCTGCTGGCGGATATCGAGCGGCGGCCACAGGATTATGTGGGGCAGGAAGTGGTGCATCTGTCCACTATGCCCGTCGTCATCGACGGCGCGCTGGTACCGCGACCCTTCACGCTGCGCGTCTTTGCCGCGCGCGACGGGCAAGGCGGGTGGAGCGTGCTGCCCGGCGGGTTCGCGCGCATCGGCGAACATGCCGACCCGCGCGCCACGGCCATCGGAGAGGGTGAATGGTCCGCCGACGTCATCGTCCATGGCAGCGATGCCGTGGAGCCGGTGTCGCTGCTGCCCGCCGTCGATTCGCTGCACCTGCGCCGCAATCCCGGCACCTTGCCCAGCCGCGCGGCGGACAATCTGTTCTGGCTGGGTCGCTATCTGGAACGGGGTGAGGCGCTGCTGGGCCTGATCCGCGTGTTGCTGGGCCATTCAATCACTGCCGATGCGGGCGCGGCGCTGGCTCCGGCCACGGTCCGCCGCATCGCCGCGACGATCGCGTCGCTGGGTGCCGCGCCAGAACCGTCGAGCCACCGCCGCACCGATCTGGTCACCACCGCGCGCACGGCCATGGAGAGCGTCGATAGTGGCTGGTATTCGGTGCGCGCCATCAACCGCCAGGCGCGCGGGCTGGGCCGGGTCAGCCGCGACCGGCTCGCCGCCGACATGATCCGCCTGCTGGACGCGCCGCACCCCACGCGGGGCGGGGTGCTGGACCGGGCAGGTTCGCTCCAGCGGCGCTATGCCGCGCTGGCGGGGCTATCGGCGGAGCATATGGGCCGCACCGATGGCTGGCGCTTCCACGATCTGGGTCGCCGCATCGAACGCGCGATCAAGATCGTGCGCGCGGTTCTGAGCTTCGGGATCGAGGCGTCGAGCGCCGATGACCTGTCGGTCCTGCTCGACCTGGCGGACAGCCAGATTAGTTATCGGCAGCGATATCTGACCGGCATCGCGCGGGTGGCGGTGATCGACCTGGTGGCGCTGGACCCCGGCAATCCGCGCGCGCTGGCATTTCAGGTGGCGCGCATCGCCGAGCATCTGGCTGCGCTTCCGGTTCTGAAGGACGACGGACTGGCCGAACCGCAACAGCGCGTCGCCGCCGAACTGGGGGCGATGCTGGCGACGGCGGATGCCGCGACGCTGGACGCCGGCGCGCTGTTGGCGATCGAGGGGCGGCTGATCGCGCTGGCGGACGCGGTGGCGCGGCGATATTTCCTGCAAGGGGCCGAACCCCTGCGCGCCAGCGGCCTGACGCTGGCATGACCATCATGCGCTATGCCATCCGCCACGTGACGCATTTCGACTATGCCGAGCCGGTCGCGTTCGCCCGCTGTAACCTCAGGCTCCAGCCCATCGACTGGCCGGGCCAGCGGGTGATCGACTATTCGCTGACCATCCGCCCTGGCGGCCGCACGGCGCCTGCACGCGCGCAGGCGGGGCTGGCGCACGTTACCCGGCTGGTCGTCGATCAGCCGACGCGCGAGCTGACCATCGAAAGCGTCGCGCACATTACCGTCGACCGGCCGATCCCCGTGCCCTCAGCCGATGATCCGACGCTCGCTGATGTCGCGCGGCTGGCCCGCGACAGCCGCGACCTGTCGCCGCTGTCGCCAGCGGCCTATCTGTACCCCAGCCCGCGCATCCCGGTGAACGACGAGATTGGGCGGTGGTGTGCTGAGGACCTGTCACCCGGACGCGGCGTGCTGGAGGCGGGGATCGCGCTTGCCCGGCGCATCCAGCGCGAATTCGCCTTCGACCCCGCCGCCACCCTGGTCGACACGCCGCCGGCAGAGGCATTCGCCAAGCGGGGTGGTGTGTGTCAGGACTTTGCCCAGATCATGCTGTGCGGATTGCGCGCGGCGGGTGTGCCGGCGGCCTATGCGTCCGGTTATCTCCGCACGCTGCCACCACCGGGGCAGGAACGGCTGGTGGGTGCCGATGCCACTCATGCCTGGGTCCTGATCTGGTGCGGGCCGGTGCTGGGCTGGGTCGGGGTCGATCCGACCAACGGCATCTGGATGGCGACCGATCACGTCATCGTTGCCATCGGCCGCGATTATGGCGACATCGCGCCGATCGACGGCATCGTCCTGGGTTCGGGTGCGCAGGACATGGACGTGTCGGTCGACGTCGCGCCACAGGAGTGACGCGGCGAAGATTGCCATCGCGGTGATGGCGGCCCATCTAGCGGGCAACGATGTTCAACGGGGAATCAAGTGGCTGATCCTTACGCAACCCTCGGCGTGTCGCGCGGCGCGGGCGAGGACGAGATCAAGAAGGCATATCGCAAGCTCGCCAAGGAGCTGCACCCCGACCGGAATCGCGACAACCCAAAAGCGTCGGAGCGTTTTTCCCAGGTCACCAACGCCTATGACCTGCTGACCGACAAGGACAAGCGCGCGCGGTTCGACCGGGGTGAGATCGACGCCGACGGCAACCCGACCGCGCCTTTCGGCTTTGGTCGCGGCGGGCCGGGCGGTGGCGCGGGCGGCGGTGGCTTTCGCCCCGATTTCGGCAGCGACGGTGGCGATTTCGGCGACATTTTCGAAGGCCTGTTCGGTGGCGCGCGCGGGGGTGGCGGTGGCGGTTTCGCCAGCGGCTTTGGCCGGCGTCAGGCGCCAAAGGGCGCGAACGTCGCCTATCGCGTGGCAGTGCCCTTTGTCGACGCGGTGACGCTGGCGCCGCAGCGGCTGAACCTGCCCGACGGCACGACGGTCGAGGTCAAGCTGCCCGCCGGCGTCGATACCGGCACCCAGATGCGCCTGGGCGGCAAGGGGCAGCCCGGCCCCGGTGGTAATGGCGATGCGATGGTGACGATCGAAGTCCAGCCGCACCCGTTTTTCAAGCGCGATGGCGACGATGTCCGCCTGGACCTGCCGATCACGCTGGCCGAAGCGGTACTGGGGGACGAAGTGCGTGTGCCGACGCCCGACAGCGCGGTGAAGCTCAAGGTGCCGCGCGGCGCCAGTTCGGGCAAGACATTGCGCGTGCGCGGTCGCGGTTTCCACCGCAAGGACGGGACGCGCGGCGACCTGCTGGTCACGCTGATGGTCGACCTGCCTGCCGATGATGCGGCGCTGCAAGCCTTTGTCGAGGGGTGGGAAGGCGCACACAAGGGGAACCCGCGCGGTCGCCTTGGCGTCTGATCGGATAATATGAAGGTCGATCCGCATGAACTGACGCCGGAAGGGCGGGCGAAACAGGGCGTCGTGCGCCGGCATCTGGCGAGCCTGGGCATTGGCGGGCGGGCCTTGGAGGTGATGAAGCGGGTGGCGGTCGGGACCTACACCACCGGGTTCACCCATGCCGGCAATCTGGCCTATCTGTCGATCCTGACATTGTTTCCGTTCTTCATCGTCGCCGCGTCCATCGCGCGTGTGTTCGGGCGGACGGGCGACGGCGTGCGCGCGCTGGACGCTTTTTTGCGAACCGTCCCGCCCGATGTGGCGGAAGTGTTGCAAAAGCCGATTGCCGACGTGCTGGCCGCGCGCGCGGGCAATCTGGTGTGGCTGGGTGTGATCGTCGGTTTATGGACGACGGCCAGCTTCATCGAAACCGTGCGCGGCGTCCTGCGCGAGGCGTACGGCGTCACCATGTCGCGCCCCTTTTGGGAATATCGCCTGGGGTCGATCGGGCTGATCATCGCGTCGGTGCTGTTGGTGCTGATCGCCTTCAGCCTTCAGGTCGTGCTGACCGGGGTGGAGACGTTCATCGTGCGGCTGCTGCCCTTTGCGGGCGATATCGCGCAACTCGTCTCGATCAGCCGAATCGCCCCGGCGCTGGCGTTGTTCGGCGCGATTTACATGCTGTTCTATACGCTGACCCCGTCGCGCTGGCGTTGGTCGAAATGTCCGAAATGGCCCGGCGCCCTGCTGGTGGCGGTGTGGTGGATCGCAACCACCGCGTTGTTACCCGTGGTACTGGGCGGATTGGGCAACTACGACCTTACCTATGGCAGCCTGGCCGGGGTGATGATCGCCCTGATTTTCTTTTTTGTGATCGGACTGGGACTGGTGGTTGGAGCCGAATTGAACGCCGCACTGGCGGAACTGCCCGAAAACGGTCTAGAGGCCGCCGACGTCCAGAAGGAGGATCAGGCGGCGTGAGCGGATTGATGCAGGGCAAGCGGGGACTCGTCATGGGTTTGGCGAACGATCGTTCGCTCGCCTGGGGCATTGCGAAACATTTGGCAGATCAGGGCGCCGAACTGGCGTTCAGCTATCAGGGCGATGCGCTGGCGCGTCGTGTGAAGCCGCTGGCTGAGCAGCTTGGCTCGGATTTCATCTTTGATTGCGACGTGAGCGACATGGCTTCGCTCGACGCCGCGTTCGAGACGCTGAAATCGCGGTGGGAGACGATCGATTTCGTCGTCCACGCCATCGGCTTTTCGGACAAGAACGAGCTGCGCGGTCGCTATTATGACACCAGCCTCGAAAATTTCCTGATGACGATGAACATCAGCGTCTATTCCTTCACCGCCGTGGCACAGCGTGCGCGGGCGATGATGCCGAATGGCGGGTCGATGCTGACGCTGACCTATTACGGGTCGGAAAAGGTCGTGCCGCATTACAATGTGATGGGTGTGGCAAAGTCGGCGCTCGACACGTCGGTCAAATATCTTGCCGCCGATTTGGGACCGGAGAATATTCGCGTGAACGCGATTTCCGCCGGGCCAATCAAGACGCTGGCGGCGTCCGGCATCGGCGATTTCCGCTACATCCTGAAGTGGAACGAGCTGAACGCGCCGCTGCGTCGCAACGTCACGATCGAGGATGTGGGTGGTGCTGGTCTCTACCTGTTGTCGGACCTGGCATCGGGCGTGACCGGCGAGATCCACCATGTCGACGGCGGCTATAACGTGATCGGCATGAAGGCCGAGGACGCGCCCGACATCGCGCTGTCCTGACGCGCCGCCCATGGACATCCGCCCCGCCCGGCCAGAGGACGTGCCCGCGCTGGACAGCCTGCTGCGCACCAGCTTCGAAAGCGCGGCGGAGGCGGATCTGGTGCGCCGCCTGTGCATCGACGGCGACATGGTGCTGACCATGATCGCGCGCGATCCCGATATCGTCGGCGCGGCCGTGTTCAGCCGCATGGCGGTGGAAGTGAACGGCGCGGCCATTCCCGCCGTCGCGCTGGCACCGCTGGCGGTGGCGGGGCCGTGGCGGCGACAGGGTGTGGGCGAAGCGCTGGTCGCGGCGGGGCATGACGCACTGGCGCGCGCCGGATGGGTACTGAGCTTCGTGCTGGGCGAGCCGGCTTATTATGCGCGCTTCGGCTATGCGGCCGATTGGGCGAGCGGTTTCGACAGCCCCTATGCCGGCGATTATCTGATGGCCATGCCGCTGCAATCGGCGGGGATGCCGTGCGGCGTGCGCGGCACGGCCACCCATGCGCCGGCCTTTGCCGCGCTATCGGAGGATGCATGAGCTTCAACAGTTTCGGCCGGGTCTTTCGCTTCACGACCTGGGGTGAAAGCCACGGGCCGGCGATCGGCGCGGTGGTCGATGGCTGCCCGCCGGGACTGACGCTCAGCGAAGCGGACATTCAGCCCTTTCTGGACGCGCGCCGCCCCGGCACCAGCCGCTTCACGACGCAGCGGCGCGAACCCGACGCCGTCCGTATCCTGTCGGGCGTGTTCGAAGGGCGCACGACCGGCACGCCGATCAGCCTGATGATCGAAAATGTCGACCAGCGGTCCAAGGATTATTCGGAAGTCGCCAAGGCCTATCGCCCCGGTCACGCGGATTACGCCTATGACGCCAAGTACGGCTTTCGCGACTATCGCGGCGGCGGGCGATCGTCGGCCCGCGAAACGGCCAGCCGCGTGGCGGCGGGGGCGGTCGCGCGCGCGGTCATTCCCGAAGTGACGATCCGTGCCTGGGTCGAATCGATCGGCGGTGACGCCATCGACCCCACCCGGTTCGACGCGGATGAAATCGCGCGCAATCCCTTTTTCTGTCCCGATCCGGTCGCAGCAGCGCGTTGGGAAGGGCTGGTCGACGGCGCGCGCAAGGCGGGGTCATCGCTGGGCGCTGTCATCGCCGCAGAGGCGACCGGCGTGCCCGCCGGATGGGGCGCCCCGCTTTACGCGAAGCTGGACAGCGAACTGGCGGCGGCGATCATGTCGATCAACGCGGTAAAGGGCGTGGAGATCGGCGACGGGTTCGACGCCGCACGCCTGACGGGTGAGCAGAATGCCGATCCGATGCGCCCCGGCGAGGGCGGGCCCGCTTTCCTTGCCAATCATGCGGGCGGCATTGCGGGCGGTATTTCGACAGGCCAGCCGATCCGCCTGCGCTGTGCGTTCAAGCCGACCAGCTCGATCCTGACGCCGGTGGAGACGGTCACTCGCGAGGGCGAGGCGACCGAAATCGCGACGCGTGGGCGCCATGACCCCTGCGTAGGTATTCGCGGCGTGCCGGTCGTGGAGGCGATGCTGGCGCTGGTTTTGGCTGATCAGAAGCTGCTTCACCGCGCCCAGTGCGGCTGATTTCGGCTAAATAAGGCAAGAATCGGGCGGATGGATGCTATCCAGCGCCCAGTTGAGCGACCCTTTCCTGTTGGCGGGCGTTTAATACCCGCAAGTTCGCAAGAGGAAAGGTAGTTCCAATGCGTAATAAAGCTATTGTTGCCGTGGCCCTGATGTTTGGTTCGACTGCGGCTGTCGCCCAGATGACGCCGCAAACGACTCCGCAGACCACGCCGGAAACCATGCAGCAGACGATGCCCGGCCAGACTGCGCCGCAGCCGACCACGCCGGATGCAACGATGCCGGGCCAGACTGCACCCGACAGCACGGTTGATGAGGGCATGAACAATCCGTCGACCACGACAGAGCCGACGGTGCCCGAAACCACCGAACCGACCGACGACACGCCCCCGCAGGGCTGAAGCCGGTAAATGAAAATCGGCCCCGCATCCCATCGATGCGGGGCCGTTTTCGTGTCAGTCGGCGAAGGGGTCGCGAACCAGGATCGTGTCTTCCCGTTCCGGGCTGGTCGACACCAGCGTGACGGGGCAGTGGATCAGTTCTTCGATCCGGCGGATATATTTGATCGCCTGTGCCGGCAGTTCGGCCCAGCTCCGCGCTCCGGCGGTCGTTTGTGACCAGCCTTCCATCGTTTCATAGATCGGCTCGACCCGTGCCTGATCGGCGGCATGGGCAGGGTAATGGTCGAGCTGCGTATCGCCCAGGCGATAGCCGGTGCAGATCTTCACTTCCTCAAACCCGTCCAGCACGTCCAGCTTGGTCAGCGCGATGCCGGTGATACCGCTGACCGCCGCCGACTGGCGCACCAGCACGGCGTCGAACCAGCCGCACCGGCGCTTGCGACCGGTGACGGTGCCGAATTCATGCCCGCGCACGCCCAGCCGTTCGCCGGTCTCGTCCTCCAGCTCGGTGGGGAAGGGGCCAGAGCCGACGCGCGTCGTATAAGCCTTGGCGATGCCCAGCACGAAGCCGACCGCTCCCGGCCCCAGACCCGAACCGCCAGCCGCAGTGCCGGCGATCGTGTTGGAGGAGGTGACGAAGGGATAGGTGCCGTGATCGATGTCGAGCAGCACGCCCTGCGCGCCTTCGAACAGGATGCGCTTGCCACCCGCGCGGGCGTCGTTCAGCATCCGCCACACCGGCGCCGCGAACGGCAGCACGAAGTCGGCGATGCCGCGCAGTTCCGCGATCAACGCCTCGCGGTCGATCGGCGATTCGCCGAAACCGGCGCGCAGCGCATCGTGATGCGCGCTCAGCCGGTCGAGCTGCGGACCGAGATCGTCCAGATGCGCCAGGTCGCACACGCGGATCGCGCGACGGCCCACCTTGTCTTCATAAGCCGGGCCGATGCCGCGCCGCGTGGTGCCGATCTTGCCCGCGCCGCTCGCATCCTCACGCAGACCGTCCAGGTCGCGGTGGAAGGGCAGGATCAGCGTACAGGTTTCCGCGATCATCAGCGTGTCGGGGGTGACGGTCACGCCCTGTTCGCGCAGTCGCTCCACCTCTGCCTTCAGCGCCCAGGGGTCCAGAACGACGCCGTTGCCGATCACGCTGGGCGTGCCGCGGACGATGCCAGAGGGCAGCAGCGACAGCTTATAGACCTTTTCGCCCACGACCAGCGTGTGTCCGGCATTGTGGCCGCCCTGGAACCGGACCACAACGTCGGCACGCTCCGCCAGCCAGTCGACGATCTTGCCCTTGCCCTCGTCACCCCATTGGGCGCCGATTACCGCCACATTCGCCACGACTGTTCCTCGATGCTGGAAAAAATGCGGCCCCGCCCTATCGCCGGAGGGCGCCCACGTCCACCCGCACGCTGTCAGCCGTCGAGCGCGTGGCGCACATGGCGGCTCAGTTGGGCAAGATTGAACGGTTTTGGCAGCAGCGGCGGGTCGCCCGGTTCCACCTCTACACCCTTTTCGCGAGTATAGCCGCTGGTGAACAGGACGCGCAGCCCCGGCACGCGTGCACGCGCGCTGTCGGCCAGTTCGCGTCCGGTCATTTCGGGCATGACCATATCGGTGAACAACAGGTCCGGGTGCAGCCCGTCTTCGATCAGTTTCAGCGCCTGTGGCCCGGTCGCGGCGCATTCGACGCGATAGCCAAGCTCACGCAACGCCTCGATCGAAAAGGCGCGGACCCGCTCCTCATCCTCGACGACCAGCACCAGCTCGCCGTCGCGCGCGTTCAGGCTGTTATGGTCGAGCGCCACGCGGGTTTCGCTGTCGCGATCATCTTCGGTCACCAGAGGCGCGCACGGCAGGAATACGTGAACCGCCGTGCCCTCATTCGGAACCGAGTCGATCCGGACATGGCCGCCCGATTGCCGGACGAAGCCAAAGACCTGGCTCAGGCCCAGCCCGGTGCCCTTGCCGACCGCCTTGGTCGTGAAAAACGGCTCGAACGCGCGGCGCACCACCTCTGGCGGCATACCGGCGCCGGTGTCGGACACGCAAAGGCTGACATATTCGCCGGGCTTGACGTGATAGCCCTCGGCCTCAGCGCCTTCGATCGGGCGCTGGCCCGTCTCGATCGTCAGCACCCCGCCGCCTGGCATTGCGTCGCGCGCATTGACCGCAAGGTTCAGCACAACGTTTTCAAGCTGGCTGGGGTCGGCCACCGCGTTGTGCAGATCGGCTGCCAGGTGCGTTTCGACGCGGATGTCGTCGCCGATGGTGCGCGTCAGCAGCTCGATCATGCCCCTGACCATCGCGTTCACATCGACCGCGCGCGGCGCCAGCGGCGTCTGGCGGGCAAAGGCGAGCAACCGTTGCGTCAGGCCGGCTGCGCGTGTCGCACCGTCGCGTGCGGCAGTGACATAGCGGCCGATATCGGTCGATCCTTGCGCGAGCCGCCGCTCGAGCAGATCGAGCGCGCCGATCACCACCGCCAGCATGTTGTTGAAATCATGCGCAATGCCGCCGGTCAGCTGGCCCACAGCCTCCATTTTCTGGGCCTGGCGCAACTGTTCCTCGGCTGATGTCAGCTGCTTGGTACGTTCGGCGATCGCGTGTTCCAGATCCTCGCGTGAGCGGGCAAGGACTTCGCGCGCCTCGACAACCGCCTGAATATCGGTGGTGGTGCCGAACCAGCGGGTGATGGCGCCGTGTTCGTCGCGCACCGCATTGGCGCGTCCCTGAACCCACCGATATGTGCCGCTGGCTGCGTGAAAAAGGCGGAATTCGGCCTCATAGGGTTCGCCGCTGGCGACGCTGTGCTGCCATCGCTGGAACACGGCTTCGCGTTGATCGGGGTGGACCAGCGCTTCCCAGCGTTCGATGCCGATATCGGTGGCGGAGGTACCGGTATATTCGAACCAGCGGGCGTTGGAATAATCGATCTGGCCATCGGGCCGTGCCGCCCAGACCATGTGGTCGATCGAATTGGTGATGGCGCGGAACTGCGCCTCGCTTTCGCGCAGCCCGGCGACGGCGGTCGCGCGTTCGACCGCGTCCCATGAAATCTCGGCCACCGCCTCGACAAAGGCGACATCCTCGTCGCTCCAGTCGCGCGGCTCGGCCTGATTGACATACATGGTAGCGACCCAGCGGCCGTGGCGCAGCAATGGAACGCCGACCGCCGCGCCAGTGACGCGCGCGATGGCCGTTCCTTTGAGTTCGGGGTCCGCGCGCGAATTGCTGGCGACCATGCTGCGCCCCGCGCGATAGCGCTCGATCGATTTCCAGCCCAGTTCGGTTGCGGCAAGCGAGCCTTTCAGAATGGGCAGAACGCCATTGGACCAGCACGGCCCCATTTGCGCGTTGCCGCCGCCGTCCAGCCGATAGAAGCCCACCCGGTCAAGCTTCATCCGCCGTCCAAGCGCCGCAGCCGTAAAGCGCATGATCGCGTCGGGCGTGTCCAGCGAACGCTGCCGTTCGGCAAGCGCATAGATGAACGCCTGACTTTCGTTGGCGACTCGCAGCTCCTCCGCCGTCGCACGGGCGGCTTCCTCGGCGGCCTTACGCTCGGTGATGTCGAAGGTGACGCCGGGAAAGCGGACCATCGCCCCGTTTTCGCCCCGCAACGGACGCCCTTGGGCCGCGACCCAGCGGACGCTGCCATCGGGCTGCGCCAGTCGATATTCCTCGGAAAACGGGGTGCCGGTCACCAACGTTAGATCGATCGCGGCTCGCACACGCGTCGCATCGTCGGGGTGGATGGTGGCGAAAAAGTCCTTGAGTGGCGTGCCTTGAAGCGCCTGTTCGGCGTTCGTGCCATAGAGGCTGGCAAAGCGGGCGTCGGTCTTCACCCGGTCGTTGACGACATCCCAGTCCCAGATGCCGACACCCTGTGCCGCCTCCAGCGCAAGGTTCAGCCGCGCCTGGCTTTCCTCCAGCGCAAGTTCGGCCGATGCCCGGTCGGTGACGTCGGTTGCTTCGATGAAAATCCGGCTGACCGTGCCGTCGGGATCGCGGATCGGCTGATAGACGAAATCGAGGACGCGCTCCTCCAGCGGAACCGTGCCGCCGCGCGCCAGCAGGATGCGCGCACCCCATGCGCGATAGGTTTTGCCGGTGTCGCGCACATTGTCGAGCAGGTCGACAAAGCCCTGATTGGACACTTCGGGCAGCGCCTCCGCAATCGGCTTGCCGATGATGTCGCGCCGGCCGACCAGCTCGTGATAGCTGTCATTGGCCATGACGAAGCGATGATCCTGTCCCGACAACAGGGCAACCGCGCCGGGCGATTGCTGGAACAGCTCGACCAGCCGGTCGATCTCGGCACGCTGCTGGCGTTCGGCCAGCACGGTGCGCGTGGTTTCGTTGCCCTGATTCAAAATGCCGACGACGGCGCCATATTCGTCGCGAATCGGGGTGCCCGAATAATTCCAGTAGGTCTCGGTCGGAACGCCCCCACGGCGCATCATCAGCAACTGGTCGTAAGCGCTGAAAGACTGGCCATCCTGCAGGACGGAATCGAACTGTGGCCCCACCACATCCCAGATATCGGACCACACTTCGGACCCGCGACGCCCCAGCGCCCAGGGATGGCGATCGGCCGGAATTTCCGACCAGGCATCATTGTAAAGCAGATGATATTCCGACCCCCAATAGATCGCCATCGGAAAGGCAGAGGCCAGACAGATGTTCAGGCTGAAGCGCAACGCCTGCGGCCAGGTGTCGGGCGGGCCCAGCGGATGGCCGCGCCAATCCGCCTCGCGGATACGCGCCGCCATCTCCCCCGGATGGTCTAGAAAACGTAGCCCCGAATACATCGGCACCTGCGATGCGGGGGGATTGGGGGGCTTGTCAATCGAAACCGCCGCTCGCTCGACAATGGCGAGCAAGCGACTATGCAAGTGTCATAGGATGCGGAGGTAAAACGATGAAACTGGCCAGTCTGAAACAGGGGCGCGACGGTCGTCTGGTGGTCGTGTCGAACGACCTCGCCTGGTACGCTGATGCCGCGCATATCGCGCCGACTTTACAGGCGGCGCTGGACGACTGGGACCGGGTTGCGCCCGATCTGGCGAATCTGGCCACCGACCTTGAGCATGAAGCCATCCCCCGGGAGCGATTCCACGAACGCGACGCCGCGTCGCCGCTGCCGCGCGCCTATCAATGGGCCGATGGATCGGCTTATGTGAACCATGTCGCGCTGGTCCGGCAGGCGCGCGGGGCGGAAATGCCCGACAGCTTCTGGCACGACCCGCTGATGTACCAGGGCGGATCGGACGGCTTTCTGGGGCCGCGCGATCCGATCCCGCTGAAGGACGAAAGCTGGGGCTGCGATCTTGAGGCTGAAGTGGTCGTGGTGACCGGTGACGTGCCCATGGGTGCCAGCCGTGAGGAAGCACTGGCGGCGGTTCGGCTGGTCGGGCTGACCAACGACGTGTCACTGCGCGGGCTGATCCCCGGCGAACTGGCCAAGGGTTTCGGCTTTTTCCAGTCAAAGCCCGCCAGTGCATTCTCGCCTGTGTTCGTCACGCCCGATGCGCTGGGCGATTGGTGGCGCGACGGCAAGCTGGACCGCCGGGTCAATGTCGACCTGAACGGCCAGCCCTTTGGCAGGGCACAGGCGGCGGAGGACATGACCTTCGACTTCGGCACGCTGATCGCCCATGCGGCCAAGTCGCGTGCGCTGGGGGCGGGGACGATCATCGGGTCGGGCACCGTTTCCAACCGCGACGAAAATGGCGGGCCGGGGCGCCCGGTCGCCGATGGCGGCGTCGGCTATTCCTGCATCGCCGAAATCCGTACCGTCGAGACAATTCAGCATGGGGCGGCGAAAACCCCGTTCCTCAAGCCCGGTGACACGGTTCGCATCTGGGCCGAGGACGATCGCCACCACAGCATTTTCGGCGCGATCGAACAGGCGGTGGTCGCGGCCTAATCCACTTCGGCGCTGGCGTCCGCCGCCAGCGCCGACGCCAGCCATTCGGGCATCAGCGCGTCGTCCAGCGCCTCGACCCGCGCATGTTCCACCATCAGGCCAAGGTCGGGATAGGTCGCGCGCGCGCGCGGTCCCGCTTCGCCCAGCGGCTTGACCACCAGCCGGCGATTCACCTTAGAGCGATGGTGCATCCGCGCGGTATTTTCCTGTCCGACAAAGCAGCCCTTGGTAAAGCTGACGCCGTTCAGCTCGCGAGCATTGCATTCCAGCCACAGCGTCTCGCCATCGCCCAGCTCACCCACACCCTCTGTCACGCCCATCGACAGGCGGTGCGCGCGCCACGCGGCGCTGGCATCGTCGCTCGCCTCCGCCGACAGCCAGCGATGACCGAGGGCGGGCAAGCGCGGGTCGGCGGGCTGGTCGGCCATGCGCGGCGACCAATGGACCAACAGCGCGGGTTCGGGCGCGATGACGATCGCGCGACGCAGGCGATACAGCGTCAGCCGCTTGGCCAGTGCCTCCACGCGGTCAGCTTCGGCATCGACCAGCACGTCGTCGCCATCCGCCCATAACAGGAAATCGAACAGCACCTTGCCCTGCGGCGACAGCAGCGCCGTCCAAAGCGGCTGGGCGGGTGTCAGTTCGCGCAGGTTATGCGTGACCAGCCCCTGAAGGAAGCCGCGAACATCGTCGCCCGACAGGCGGATAAGCGCGCGATCGGCAAGGTGGGTGGCATCGTCCATGCCAAGAACGTAAGGGTTCGCCATCACCAGCGAAAGAGGCGGACATGGCATTTGATCTGAAGCTCAGCGGCGGCACGGTCCACTTGCCCGGCGGTCCGGCGCAGGTCGATGTGTTCGTCACCGACGGCCGCATCGCGGCGATCGGCGGGTCAGGCGATGCGGGCGAGACGATCGACGTCACCGGCCTCGACGTGCTGCCCGGCGTCATCGACAGCCAGGTCCATTTCCGGGAGCCGGGACTGGAGCATAAGGAAGACCTGGAAACCGGCAGCGTCGCCGCCGTAATGGGCGGCGTGACGGCGGTGTTCGAAATGCCGAACACCAACCCCAATACCGACAATGAAGCCGCGATCACCGACAAGCTGACGCGCGCGCGCCGCATGTGGTGCGACCATGCCTTCTATGTCGGCGCGACCGGCCAGAATGCGGAGGAACTGCGCGCGCTCGAACGGATGCCGGGCACGGCGGGGGTCAAGATCTTCATGGGTTCCTCCACCGGCAACCTGCTGGTGGCCGAGGATGAGGCGCTGGCCCGCGTGCTGGCCAGCGGCACCCGCCGCGTCGCCATCCATGCCGAGGACGAGGCGCGCATGAACGAACGCGCCGCCGACTATCGCATCGACGGCGATCCGTCCTCGCACCCCGTGTGGCGGGACGATGAAAGCGCGATGATCGCCACCAAGCGCATTTTGCGACTGGCGCGGGAGGCCAAGCGGCGCATCCACGTCCTGCACATCTCCACCCCCGCCGAGCTGGAATTGCTGGCCCGGCACAAGGACATCGCAACGTGCGAAGTCACGCCCCAGCACCTGACGCTGGCGGGTGAGGAAGCCTATCCACAGATCGGCACCTATGCCCAGATGAATCCGCCGATCCGTTCCGGCGGGCACCGGGCGGGCCTTTGGCACTGGATGGCGCAGGGTGTGCCCGATGTCATCGGTTCGGACCACGCACCGCACACCATCGAGGAAAAGTCGCGCCCCTATCCCGCCAGCCCCAGTGGCATGCCAGGCGTGCAGACGCTGCTGCCCCTGATGCTGAACCATGTGGCGGAGGGGCGGCTGACGCTCCAGCGGCTGATCGACCTGACCAGCGCCGGGCCGCAGCGGATTTTCGGGCTGGTAGGCAAGGGGCGGATCGCGCTTGGTTACGACGCCGACTTCACCGTGGTCGACCTCAAGCGCCGCTGGACGGTGAGCAAGGACTGGCTCGCCTCGCGCTGCGACTGGTCGCCGTTCGAAGGCTGGGAACTGACCGGCAAGCCGATCGGCACCATCGTGCGTGGCCGTACCGCTATGTGGGAAGACCAGTTGGTCGGCACCGCGCAGGGCGCACCGATCCGCTTCGAGGCGACCGAGTTCCGTTAAGAACCGGGGCGGGCACGGGCACACCATTGCCCCGTGCCCGCTTCGTTCTCATATTCGCCGCATGGCGATCGAGATCCGCACCAATCTGGCCGAACCCGATACCGGGCAAAGCTTTATCCCCCACCGCCCCGCGCGTCCGCCCAAGGCCGAAGGGGGCCGGGCGTTCAAGCTGGTCAGCGACTATCAGCCGTCGGGCGACCAGCCGACCGCGATTGCCGAACTGGTTGACGCCGCGCAGGCCGGTGAGCGCGATCAGGTGCTGCTGGGCGTCACGGGTTCGGGCAAGACCTTTACCATGGCCAAGGTGGTGGAGGCGTTGCAGCGTCCCGCGCTGGTGCTGGCGCCCAACAAGATCCTCGCCGCGCAGTTATATGGCGAGTTCAAGTCGTTTTTTCCTGAAAACGCCGTCGAATATTTCGTCAGCTATTACGACTATTACCAGCCGGAGGCCTATGTCCCCCGGTCGGATACTTATATCGAGAAGGAAAGCTCGATCAACGAGGCCATCGACCGGATGCGCCATTCGGCCACCCGGTCGCTGCTGGAACGCGACGACGTGCTGATCGTCGCGTCGGTTTCGTGCCTTTACGGTATCGGTTCGGTCGAAACCTATTCGGCAATGATCTTCGACCTGAAAAAGGGCGAGACGCAGGACCAGCGCGAAATCATCCGCAAGCTGGTGGCTTTGCAATACAAGCGCAATGACGCCGCGTTTCAGCGTGGTGCTTTCCGCGTGCGCGGCGACAGCCTTGAGGTGTTTCCGTCGCACTATGAAGACACGGCCTGGCGCATCAGCTTTTTCGGGGACGAGATCGAGGAGATCACCGAATTCGACCCGCTGACGGGGTCAAAGGTCGCCAGCCTCAATTCGATCCGCATCTATGCCAACAGCCACTATGTGACGCCCGGCCCGACCCTGAAACAGGCGACGCACGCGATCCGCCACGAGCTTGAGGAACGGCTGAAGGAATTGCAGGCCGAAGGGCGGCTATTGGAAGCGCAGCGGCTGGAGCAGCGCACCAATTTCGACCTTGAGATGATCGCCGCGACCGGCAGCTGCAACGGGATCGAGAATTACAGCCGCTTTCTGACCGGCCGCCTGCCGGGCGAGCCGCCGCCCACGCTTTTCGAATATCTGCCCGAAAATGCGCTACTGTTCGTCGATGAAAGCCACCAGACGATCGGCCAGATCAACGGCATGTCGCGGGGTGACCACCGGCGAAAGATCACGCTGGCCGAATATGGCTTCCGCCTGCCCTCGGCCATCGACAACCGCCCGCTACGCTTCAACGAATGGGACGCGATGCGCCCGCAGACGGTGTGCGTGTCTGCCACGCCCGGCGGCTGGGAAATGGAGCAGACCGGCGGCGTGTTCGTCGAACAGGTGATCCGCCCCACCGGCCTGATCGACCCGCCGGTCGAGATCAAGCCGGTCGAGGAACAGGTGCAGGACCTGATCGTCGAGTCGCGCAAGACCACCGAACTTGGCTATCGCACGCTCGTCACCACGCTGACCAAGCGCATGGCGGAGGATTTGACCGAGTACATGCACGAAGCGGGCATCAAGGTCCGTTACATGCACTCCGACGTGGAAACGCTGGAGCGTATCGAGCTGATCCGCGACCTTCGCATGGGCGTGTATGACGTCCTGATCGGCATCAACCTGCTGCGCGAGGGGCTGGACATTCCCGAATGCGGACTGGTCGCCATCCTGGATGCCGACAAGGAAGGATTTCTGCGTTCCGAAACCTCATTGATCCAGACCATCGGCCGCGCCGCGCGCAACGTCGACGGGCGCGTCATCCTCTATGCCGACCGCATCACCGGCAGCATGGAGCGTGCGCTCAACGAAACCAGTCGGCGGCGCGAAAAGCAGGAAGCCTATAACCGCGAACACGGCATCACGCCCCAGACGATCAAGCGCAACATCGGCGACATCATCGCCCATGTCTCGCAAAAGGATCAGGTGACCGTCGAGATCGACGAGGATCGGCCCCACATGGTCGGCCACAATCTGCGCGCTTATATCGAGGAACTCGAAAAGAAGATGCGCAAGGCCGCCGCTGATTTGGAATTTGAAGAGGCCGGCCGCCTGCGCGATGAAATCCGCAGCCTGGAGGCGGAGGAACTCGGGCTGCCCGATCATGAGAAAAAGGCGCCGATCATGGGCCGCAGCAACGAGGGCAAGCCCGGCACCCGCAAGACGCGGTTCGGCAAGGTGCAAAAGAAATGGAGTGGCGGGAAGCGGTAGGCGCGGGGCGCGCAGCCGCTACGCCCCGCGCTGGTCCCACCAATCTCGCCGCAGCGGTTTGATCGCCAGCGCCATCAGCCCTGCCGCGACGAGGTAAAAGCCCAGCGCCAGGAACGCGGCCCAGCGCAGCGCGTCGTCGCCCATCGACGCCGTCATCGCGTCTGACATCGCGCCCATGATCCAGGAACCGAGACCCAGGCCGATCAGATTGTTGATCAGCAGGAACGATGCGCTGGCCGTCGCGCGCATGGGCGGCGGGACCAGCCCCTGCACCGCCGTCGTCACCGGGCCGAGCCACAGGATGTTGAGCCCATTGGGGATCAGAAAAAACGCCCAAGCGAGGATCGGCGAGCCGGACGCCATCAGCCCAGCGCCGAACAGCGGCACGGTGACCAGCCATGCGATCATCGGCAGCTTGGCATAGGCGCCCTTGTCCGCACCGCCCAGCCGGTCGGCCATCACGCCGCCCAGCAGCACGCCCGCACTGCCGCCGATCAACAGCGTCGAGCCGATGTACAGCGCCGCCGTGAACAGGTCGAAGCCAAAGCTGCGGATCAGCACCGATGGCATCCAATATGCCAGGCCATAGCCACACATCGAACTGAACCCGGCGGCAAAGCCCATCAGCCAGAAGCTGGGCTTGCGCGCCAATATGGCAAAGACGCGGCCCACCGGCACGCGTTCGGATGTGGCGGGGGCAGGGTCGCTCATCCCCCGCACGGGTTCGCGGACGATCAGCCGGAACAGCGGGGCGATGACGATGCCCGCTACGCCCACCACCAGAAAGGCAGTGCGCCAGTTGACCGTCGCGGCGATGAACCCGCCCAGGATCGACCCGCCAGCCAGGCCGATAGGCACGCCCAGCGAATATATGGACAGCGCCCGCGCGCGCTTTTCCGGCGGGAAATAATCCGCGATCATGGCATAGGATGGCGCGACGCCCCCCGCTTCGCCGACGCCGACGCCGACGCGAAACAGGAACAGCTGCCAGAAACTGGTCGCCATTCCGCACAGCGCAGTGAAGGCGCTCCACACGCCAAGCGAAATGGTGATGACCCAGCTGCGGCTGGTGCGGTCGGCGATCAGTGCCAGCGGGATCGCCAGCGTCGAATAGAGCATTGCAAAGGCGATGCCGCCCAATGCCCCCAGCTGGGTGTCAGTCAGCCCCAGTTCCGCCTTGATCGGCTGGACCAGGATGCCAAGAATCTGACGGTCGAGAAAGTTGAAGGTGTAGACCAGCAGCAGCATCGCCAGCACGGCGGCGCGATATCCCGGCGTTGCCGACGTCAGCCGCCGACCGGACCCTCGCGCTGCCTCTGTCGGAGCGGTGCTGGCCATACCTGATCCTCTAATTGTCTGACGACAGCTTACGCGATCGTGCGCGGATGCCAAGCCTTTCCGGCGCATAATGGGCGAGCGCGATGCGGCGCCCGCCCATTCCCCCCTTTAGAACTTTAGGCCCAGCGTCACATAGAACTGACGCGGATTACCGTAAAATGCGGTCGCCACGCCCTCTCGCCCCAGCGACGGGGTGATGCCGCCCGTCGGAGTGATGATCGGCAGACCGGTCTGGGGATTCGCCAGCGCGAACAGATAGCCCGAGGTGATGTAGCGCTCATCAGTCAGGTTCTTGCCGTGCAGACCAATCGAATAGCGCCGCTCCGGTCCGAAGCTGTAATTGATGCTCGCGTCCCACAGGGCATAGCCCGGCTGGTCGAGGAACGGGTTGGGCACTTCGAACTGCGTCGTGTCGCTGCGATAGCTGAGCGTGGTGGAGGCGTTCAGCTCACCCGTGCCAATGGGCACGATCGACCCCAAAGTGCCCGACAGCGTCCAGTCGGGCGTGTTCTGGATGCGGCGGAAATCAGCCACTTCATTGCCGGCGGGGCCGATGAAGCTGTCATATTTCGCGTCGATATAGCCGAGCGTTCCGGAAAAGCTGACCTGTGATCCGGCGCCTGCGAAATCGCGCAGCAGGCGCGCGAAGATCTCCGCCTCAACACCCTTCAGCGTCGCGGCGGCGGCATTGGTGGTGACGCCTGCAAAACCTTCGAAAATGCCGTCGCCATTGGCGTCGACGCCGACCGATCCGGGCACCTGTACGTCGGTGTAATCGGACCAGAAGCCAGTGACGGCATAGGTCAGGCCGCGGTCGAACAGCGATCCCTTGACGCCCACTTCATAGCTGTCGACCGTTTCGGGTTCGAACAGGAAGAAGTCGTAAATGTCGTCATACTGGATGCCCGGCACGCCATTGTTGTTGGGCGCGATATTGGCGCTGCCGCGCGGGTCGAACCCGCCGCCCTTGAACCCCTTTGAATAAGAGGCATAGGCCATGAAATTGTCGGTGGGCGTCAGCGTGATGGCCGCGCGCGGGGTCCATTTGTCGAAGGTCGCTTCGCCTTCGAAATTGGTGATCGGCGCGCCAAGATTGGTGCCGCTGCCGCCGAACTGTGCGTCGGCACCACCCAGCCGGTTGGCCTTGAAGATCGCCGAGCGCCGGGTATCGCTGGTGTAGCGAATGCCACCCGACAGTGCGAGCCAGTCGGTCACGTCATAGGTGAAGTCGGCAAAGCCCGACCAGGTGTCGGTACGCACATCGCCCGCCGTCTGCTGTCCGAACCCGGCCGAGACGGGCAGGCCCAGCGCCGGACCCGTCGTCGCCAGGATCACGTCGAACCGGGTCGAGGCGCGCGCGTCGAGATAGTAAAAGCCGACCAGACCGTTCAGCCGGTCGCTTTCATATGCCAGCTGGAATTCCTGGCTGATCTGTTCGTTGCGATAAACGGCGGGCACATCGACATCGACGCTGGGCAGCGCGTCGAAATCGATGGGCGTCAGGCTGCGATCCTCGCGCCATGCGCTGATGCTTTTCAGTGTCAGGCCCGTGGCAATCTCGGCGCTGATGTTCATGGCTAGCCCGCCCGCTTCGATGTCGTTGAGCGGGAAGGCCAGCCCGGCGCGGGTGTCGAACACATCGTCAAGCACCGGCGCGCCCGACGCGATGCCGGGGATCAGCCGGTGGCCATTGCGCGCGTTCGACTTGTCGTGGGTGTAATCGCCCGAAATGCGGACGAACAGGCGGTTGTCGGGCGTCTCGAACTCGATGGTCCCGCGACCGGCCCATACGTCTTTGTTGTAGTTCTCGATCCCCAGCGTCAGATTGTCGCCGAAACCCCCGCGTGACAGCCGCGCGCCCGCAACGCCGACGCGGATGCCGTCGGTCAGCGGGGTGGAGACGCTGAGCACGCCATCGGCCTGATCGTAGCTGCCATAGGTGGCGCGGGCATTGACCGACAGGCGGTCGGGCAGTCGCCGCGTCACATATTTGATCGCGCCGCCGATGGTGTTGCGGCCGTAAAGCGTGCCCTGCGGCCCGCGCAGCACCTCGATCCGCTCGACGTCGTAAATGTCCAGCAGTGCCGCTTGCGGGCGGTTGAGATAGACATCGTCCAGATACAGGCCAACGCCCGATTCAAATCCGGGCACCGGGTCCTGCTGACCCACGCCGCGGATGAAGGCGGTCAGTGTCGAATTGGTCCCGCGTGACGGCTCAAGCGTGACGTTGGGCGTGGTGTCGCCAATGTCGGACAGGTCGATCGCGCCCTGTGCCTCAAGCGCTTCACCCGAATAGGCGGTGACCGCGATCGGCACGCGCAGCAGCGATTCGGAGCGGCGCTGCGCCGTCACGACGATTTCCTGGTCGCCAAGCGCGGCGGACGGTGGTGGCGCTTCGGCGGCCTGCGCCTCTGCATCGGCGGGCGCGGCCATTTCCTGCGCGGCGGCGGGCGCCGCCAGCAGCGCGACGGGCGCAACGGTGAACATCAGATATGCGGCGAAACGATTGCGCAAGCGAGCCATCGGCCAGATCCCCTCCCATAAGGCATCCCCGCTTTTCGCTGCGGGGTTGTGCACTGGTAGGCTGCGTTATACTGAAACCTGAACCGGGTTTCAACTTGAGAAGTCCGAGATGGGGGAGGGGGTCGATGGCACGCTTGCCCGACGAACAGGATCAACAGGCGACCGGGGCAAGCGAGGGTAAGGCACCCCGCACCGCACGCGGTCGGCGCACGCTGCGCGCCATATTGGACGCGGCGGCCGTCGAATTCGGGGAAAAGGGTTTCCACGAAGGTTCGATCAGTGGAATCACGCGCCGGGCCGGCGTGGCGCTGGGCAGCTTTTACACCTATTTCGACTCAAAGGATGCGGTGTTCCGCGCGCTGGTGCGCGACATGTCGGCACAGGTTCGCGATCATGTCGCTCCCGCGATCCGCACGGCGCCGGATGGTATCGCCGCCGAGCAGGCGGGCCTGCGCCACTTCATCGAGTTCGTGCGCGCGCACAAGGAAATCTACCGCATCATCGACGAGGCGGAGTTCGTCGATGCCGACAGTTTTCGCCTTCATTACGCGACCACGGCCGAACGGATCGAGGCGCGGCTGCGCGCCGCCGCTGCGCGCGGGGAGGTGCGCGCCGACGTCGGTGCGGCCCATGCATGGGCGATCATGGGGATGAACGTGTTTCTGGGCCTGCGATACGGGGTCTGGAACGAGGACCGCCCCGCCGACGACATCGCCGCCGATATGGCCGATTTCCTGCGTCACGGTCTGGCCCCGCGCTGATCCCATGCAGCCGAATGGCAAAGGCGCGCGTTGATACCCCAACCAACGGGTAAGGGTGCCGTGTTACCACGACATTGCGGGCGACATGGCGTGATTGCTATATCGGCCTGCCCTTTCCGCACCATGTGCGGGGAAGGTGGGACAGGAAGGACGGCCAATGCTTTATAATGCCTATGAAATGCAGCGCTCGATGCTGGCGGGCGCCAGCGCGCTCGCCAATTTCGGGGCCGGCCTTCTCAACAATCCTGCCAACCCCTTTTCCTATTTCGGTGGCGGTCCGGTGGTGGCATCGGCGCTTGAGGTCTTTGCCCATGCCGCCGCGCCGCGCGGCAAGCCCGAATTCGGGCTGAACCAGACGATGATCGACGGCAAGCCCGTGGCCGTGCGTGAAGAGATCGTCGCGCGCAAGCCGTTCGGCCAGCTCAAGCATTTCGTGCGCGAGGGCGTTCAGGGCGGGCCGAAGCTGCTGATCGTGGCGCCCATGTCGGGCCATTATGCGACGCTGCTGCGCGGCACGGTCGAGCGGATGCTGCCGGTTGCGGATGTCTATATCACCGACTGGCGCGACGCGAAGCTGGTGCCGCTGAGCGAGGGTGGCTTCGACCTGGACGACTATATCGATTATGTCGTCGACTGGCTGGCGCAAATCGGGGCGGAGGGCGATGCGCGCGCGCATATGCTGGCGGTCTGCCAGCCGTCGGTCCCCTGCTATGCCGCCGTGGCGTTGATGAGCGCGGACAAGCACCCGAACCTGCCGCGCACGCTGACCATGATGGGCGGGCCGATCGACACGCGTGAGGCGCCGACCGCCGTCAATACGCTGGCGACCGAACGGCCCCATGCCTGGTTCCAGCAGAATGTGATCGCGACGGTACCGATGCTGTATGCCGGCGCCGGGCGCCAGGTTTATCCCGGTTTCCTTCAGCTGGCCGGGTTCATGACGATGAATCTGGGCAACCACCTGATTTCCCACTGGGAAATGTTCAAGCATCTGGTCCAGGGCGACGACGAAAGCGCCGATGCGACGATGCGCTTCTACGAGGAATATCGATCGGTCTGCGACATGACGGCCGAATTCTATCTCCAGACGATCGATCTGGTGTTCCAGCGCCACGCCCTGCCGCTGGGTGAGATGACGCATCGCGGCCGCCCGGTCGATCCCGCTGCGATCACCGATGTCGGCATCCTGGCGATCGAGGGCGAGCGTGACGACATCTCAGGCATCGGCCAGACAAAGGCGGCGCTGACCATCGCGACGGCGCTGGACGAGGCGAAGAAGAAATATCTGATGGCCGAGGGCGTCGGCCATTACGGCATCTTCAACGGTTCGAAATGGCGCACGCGCATCGCACCCGTGGTCGAACAGTGGATGGCGGCGCATTCAGGATGACCCCCAGCGGCGAAGTCCCTGACGAGCCGCAGGAACCCGACCATCTGGACGCCGGGGAGCGTGAGGATGTGGCCGATCGTCAGACCGGATCGGCACTGGTGGTCTATGAAGTGATCCGCGCTGCGGGCGATGAGGAGTTGCATCGCCCGGCAAGCGGCCTGTTCTTTTCCGCGCTGGCGGCGGGCATCGGCGTATGTGCGTCTCTGCTTGGCGTCGCCACGCTGCGCGGCCACCTGCCCGACGCGCCATGGGTCGAACTGGTCGCGGCGCTTGGCTATACGCTGGGCTTCGTGATCGTAGTGTTGGGCAATCTCCAACTGTTCACGGAAGCGACGGTTACTGCGGTGCTGCCCGTCATCGCCGACCCGCGACCGATCAATTGCCTTCGCCTGGTGCGGCTGTGGGCAATCGTGCTGATCGGCAATCTGATCGGCACGTTCATCGTCGCGTCGATGATCGCGATGCAATGGATTGTGGATGCACAAACGCTGGACGGCGCACTGGAATTTGCCGGGCACCTGACCGAATACTCCTTCGGCGCGCTGCTGGTGAGGGGCATCCCTGCGGGGTTCCTGATCGCCAGTCTTGCCTGGATCCTGCCCAATGCGCGGCAAGATGCGCTGGGCGTCGTGGTCGGCATCACGTGGCTGGTCTCAGCGGGGGGCTTCACCCATGTCGTCGTCGGCTCGGCCGAGGCGTGGCTGCTCCTGCTGGCGGGCAGGGTGGGGATCGACTGGGTGCTGTTCGGCTTTATCGCGCCCGCATTTCTGGGCAACGTGATCGGCGGCAGCGGCCTGTTCGCGCTGATCGCCTACGGTCAGGTGCGAGAGCAGATGGCGGTGGCAAAGCACGAGCCAAAGGATTGACCGACGGGCGGCGCACCTGGCGCCGCCCGACGTCGTTACAGCGCGACTTCGGCGTGCTTGCCCGCCTCATCGGGGCGGATGGTGTTGCCGGTCATCAGCTTCAGCTTGCCGGTCAGCGACAGGTCGGCCTCCCAGACCTCGGCATCCTTCAGGTCGAAGCGCAGCATCATGACGTTGGGATCTTCCTTGCCGCCCTCGAACCATGCCTCGACCGGGTTCGACCAGTATTTGTCGAAGATTTCGCGCCGCGTTTCCTCGACCAGCGTGCCGTGGATGCATGCGAACAGGTCCTGCCCCTTGGACACGAACTGCACCATCGCCTCACCACCCTTGGCGATGCGGTTGTCGCGGTTGCAATAGAACCAGAACTCGCTGTTCGCGTCGGGATCGAGCTGCGCCGTCATCGGCTCATGATGGTCGTGGCTGCCGACCAGCCCGACCATGACGAACGGGCTTTTGCCCATCGCCTTCCACATCGTTCCGCGAATTCGTGCATCCTGTTCCTGATCGACCTGCATGGCAAACTCCTTGTTGGGTTGCCCTGACAACGGCCGGAACGCGCACCGGTTGCGTCAGGTGGTGCGAAGCCGCACGACACTGCACAACAGTGCCAGCCCGGCAAAGGCGGCCGCAACGAACAGCGGCACCGGGCCGAGCCCCAAGCCCATCGCCAGCATTACGCCGACCGTTGACGCGCCCAAGGTCTGGCCCAGCAGCCGCCCGGTGGACAGCAGCCCGCCCGCCGCCGCCGCCCGGTCCTTTGGTGCCTGTCCGATGATCAGCCGCGAATTCGGGGCAAAAAACAGGCCGAACCCGCATGCCGTCAGCGACAAACGCCACCCAATGTCGGGCCAGGCCGCGTCCCCCGGCATCGCCGCGATCAGCAGCAGGCCCGCAATTGCCAGCGCGCATCCGGCAATGCCCAGCAGCGACGGTTTGATCCGATCCGACAGCCACCCCGCCAGTGGCGCCACAACCAACAGCGTCAGCGGGACCGGCAGGATCAGCAGGCCCACCTGTTCGGGCGGATAACCCATGCCCTGCTCGAACCGGAATGGCAGCAGCACGATGAGCGAAGCGGATGCGAGAAACGCACTGATCGCGCCCAGCACCGACAGGCCGATCACGCGCTGGCCCAGCAAATCGACCGGCAGCACCGGTCGCGTGCGCTGCCGCTCCCGCCGGACCAGCAGCACGGCGGACAGCACACCGCCCGCCATCATCGCGACACCAGGGGCGAATGCTTCGGCGCTGTGCGCGGCCAGCTCGATGCCGCCGATGATCGCGCCGATGGTCGCCGCGCTCCACACGCCGCCTGCCCAGTCGAACCGCTCGTCACGCGGGCGCGGTTCGGGCAGCGACCGGCCGAGAAGGATCGATACCAGTGCAAAGGGCGCGGCGGCGCAGAACACCCAGCGCCAGTCGGCATGGCCGACGATGAAACCGCCCAGCGTCGGCGCCAGCGCGTTGGCGGATGCGACGATCACGCTGTTGATGCCCAACCCGGAACCCAGTCGCCGCGCGGGATAGATGGTCCGCAACATCGCCGCCGACACGCTCAGCGCCATGCCCGCGCCCAACGCCTGCGCCACGCGCACGACCAATAGACCTGCAAAGCTGTCGACCAGCAGGCTGGCGGCGGACGCGAACAGGAAAACGACCTGCCCGACCTGATACAGCCGGCGGTGCCCCAGCCGGTCGCCCAGATTGGCAAAGGGCAACAGGCCCATCACCAGCACGAGTTGATAAAGGGTCACGACGGCGACCACCGCGCCCGCGGTGACGCCGGTATCGCGGGCGATGGTGGGCAGGGCGACATTGGCGATCGCCCCGTCGATCACGAACAGGGCGGTGCCGAACGAAATCGCCGCGATGGCAACGAAACGGCGCGGACGCGGCAACCCGTCCTCGGTCCTTGCCGGTATCGGAGACGCGGTGTCGCTGGGCTGTAGGATGGCGGTTCTCGGTTCATCAGGCGGGGTTCACGCCGAACGCGTAAGCCCCGCCCGCCGGTTCCTCAATCCTTGCCGTCGGCGTCGTTTTCCGAACGCGAATTGAGCTGGATATAATTCTGGATGCCCATGCGCTCGATCATGTCGAACTGACGCTCCAGCGTGTCGAGATGCTCTTCCTCGCTGTCGAGAATGCGGCGGAACAGGTCGCGGCTGACGTAATCGCGCACCTTCTCGCAATGCTCGATCGCGTCGCGCAGCAGCGGAATCGCTTCCTCTTCAAGCGCCAGGTCGCCCTTCAGCACTTCCTCCACCGTCTCACCGATACGAAGGCGGCCGAGCAGCTGGAAATTGGGCAGCCCGTCGAGGAACAGGATGCGTTCCGACAGCCAGTCGGCATGCTCCATTTCTTCGATTGATTCCTTCCGCTCAAACTGGGCGAGCTTGTACACACCCCAATGGTCGAGCAGGCGATAGTGCAGCCAATATTGATTGATCGCGGTCAGCTCGTTCTTGAGCGCGAGGTTCAAATACTCGATGACCTGGGGGTCGCCCTTCATGACGGTCGGCCTTTATTCTGGATACGGAACAGATCGCCAGAATAGCGCCATCAACGAGGCGTTGATACCCGGAAAATGGCTGAAATCCGGGCTTTTTCGGTGCTGCGAACGTCAGGCAGCAGCGCGTTCGGAATCGATAATGGCTCGCGCGAACGGCACACACTGACCGCATTTGGCCTGGCACCCAAGCGCGCGATACGCCTGACAGGCGCTGCGTGCGCCGCCACGGGCCACTTCCCGCACTTCCCGTTCGCGAATTGCATTGCAGACGCAGACGACCATCGAACCCTCTCGCTGTTGCGAATCGTTCTACGGTTATTGCAACTGCCTCGCAAGCCTTATTGCGTCGCGTTCGCACTTTTGCGGTGGGCGGTGCCGCCGGACAGACGGCGCCACAACCATTCGACAGGACCCTGCCCGAATCGCGCAAGCCACCACGGCGACACGATCAGCATCACCGCCCACATTGCCGCCACGAACAGGTACAACTCCGCGCGTGGCACTTGCGCATACAGGTTCAGCCCGTGACCGTAGAAGATGGTCGTCATCAGGATGCTCGTCGCAAGATAGTTGGTGAACGCCATGCGGCCCGCTGCCGCAATCCGTGCGGTCAACCGCGCCGCCGCGAAGCGCCGCGCCAGCCACAGGATCAGCGTAAGATGGCCAAGCGCGCTGGCGACCCGGAATGGAATCGACCAAGCCAGAAAATTGCCCGTCAGCACCACGGGATCGAAGCCCGAAAGCGCCCCCCACGCCGTCAGCGCGACCATGCCCGGGAGGCCCAACGCATAGCCCCACATCATCATCCGCCGCAGCGCCGCGTCGGACCACTCGGCCGTCAGCGCACCCGCGCGGTACAGGGCCATGCCGATCAGCATATAACCCAGCGACTCGCCACCCGCGAACTCCAGCAGGCGAAGCGGCGCGGCACCGCGCACGAACCAGCGATAGGCGACCGCATCGGCCCATTCGCCGCGAAAGGCGGCAAGGTCGGCGGCCACGGTGGCGCTGCCCGCATGGGGGAAGGTGGCGACCATCGCCTGGTAGCGGGCGACCAGATCGGCAGGCGCATCGGGCGCGGTGGCCAGCGACTGGAAATACAGCGCCCCGCCGAACTGGATCGACAGCAACGCGGTGTGCAGCACCAGCACGACGATGCCCGCCCGGGCCAGCCGCCCCGAATCCCAATCCCATGCGATCGGCAACAAACAGCCCAATACCGCATAATGCAGCAGGATATCGCCGTTCCAGATCAGATAGCCATGGGCGAGGCCAAACACCGCCAGCACGGCCATGCGCGCATAATGGCGGCGCACCGGATGCGTGGCCCGCATCGACAGCATCAGCACGCCCGCGCCGAACAGCATCGCGAACAGCCCGCGCATCCGCCCTTCGAGCAGCATTTGCGTGAATGCCCATACGCCCAGATCGACCGCACGGTCGCCGCCCCAGGCCAGCGGATTGACATAGGCATCGCCCGGCAGGGCGAAGCCGATGATGTTGATCGTCAAAATCCCCATCACCGCCACCCCGCGCACCACGTCCAGCGGGACGTGGCGCGGGGGGCGGGTGAGGGTGCTGTCAGGCGTCAGGCCGCGACCTCGCCCTGCATCAGCTTGGGAAAGAAGCCCTCATGCGCGGCGCGCAGGTCGGCCAGGCTGACGGTCCAGTCGCCCGCTTCGGTTTCGAACACCAGCCGGTCGCGAATGGTGCGGCCCAGCGGGTCGGCAGGCACGTCGGCGCGGTCGGCGTCGGCCATGAAATCGGCCAGGCACTGGTCGCACACGGTGACGACATACAGGCCCTGATCCTCGCCAAAGAAGCTCTCGGCCATGCCGAAGGGCTGCACCGCGTCGATCAGTGCGCCGATATCGCCCGCCAGCGCCATTTCGGCAATCGCGACCGCCAGACCGCCGTCGGACACGTCGTGGCACGCCTTGATCGCGCCCTTTTCGATCTGGGCACGGATGAAGTCGCCGGTGCGCTTTTCGGCCTTCAGATCGACGGGCGGCGGTGGGCCGTCTTCCCGCCCATGCACTTCGCGCAGCCACAGCGACTGGCCCAGATGGCCCATGCGCTCACCCACCAGGATGATCGCGTCGCCGGTCCGGCGGAAGCCGATGCCGACCGACTTCTGCCAATCCTGCATCAGGCCAACGCCACCGATCGCAGGCGTGGGCAGGATGGCGGAGCCGCCGCCGGTCGCCTTGGATTCATTGTACAGCGACACGTTGCCGCTGACGATCGGGAAGTCGAGCGCGCGGCACGCATCGCCCATGCCCTCAAGGCATCCGACCAGCTGGCCCATGATTTCCGGGCGCTGCGGATTGGCGAAGTTGAGGCAGTTGGTAACCGCCAGCGGCTTGGCGCCCACGGCCGTCAGGTTCCGCCACGCCTCTGCAATCGCCTGCTTGCCGCCCTCGACCGGATCAGCAAAGCAATAACGCGGCGTGCAGTCGGTGGTGATCGCCAAGGCCTTGTTCGTGTCATGCACGCGCACCACCGCCGCGTCGCCGCCGGGGCGCTGCACCGTGTCGGCGCCGACCATGTGGTCATACTGCTCCCAGATCCAGCGGCGGCTGGCGATATCCGGGCTGCCCATCAGCTTGAGCAGGTCGGCGGCGACGTCGCTCGTCTCCGGCGCGTCGGTCAGCTCGTCGCGCTTGGGCGTCGGCACATGCGGGCGGTCATACAGCGGCGCATCGTCGGCCAGCGGAGCCAGCGGAATGTCGGCGACGGTCTCGCCCTTCCACTTCAGCACCATGCGGCCCGTGTCGGTGACGGTGCCGATGACCGCGAAATCCAGTTCCCACTTGCGGAAGATCGCCTCAGCTTCAGCCTCGCGGCCGGGCTTCAGCACCATCAGCATGCGTTCCTGCGATTCGGACAGCATCATTTCATACGGCGTCATGCCGGTTTCGCGCTGGGGGACATTGTCCATCACCAGTTCGATGCCGACGCCGCCCTTGGACGCCATTTCCACCGAGGAGCTGGTCAGGCCCGCGGCGCCCATGTCCTGAATGGCGACGATCGCGTCCGACGCCATCAGTTCCAGACACGCTTCGATCAGCAGCTTTTCGGTAAAGGGGTCGCCGACCTGCACCGTTGGGCGCTTGGCGTCCGAATCCTCTTCGAAATCGGCCGAGGCCATGGTCGCGCCGTGAATGCCGTCGCGACCCGTCTTGGACCCGACATAGACCACCGGATTGCCGATGCCGGCGGCGGCCGAATAAAAGATCTTGTCCTGCTGCGCGACGCCGACGGTCATCGCGTTGACCAGGATGTTGCCGTCATAGGCCGGGTGGAAGTTCACTTCGCCGCCCACGGTCGGCACGCCGACGCAATTGCCGTAACCGCCGATGCCATGGACCACGCCCGCGATCAGGTGGCGCATCTTGGGGTGATCGGGCCGCCCGAATCGCAGCGCGTTCATGTTGGCGACCGGCCGCGCGCCCATGGTGAACACGTCGCGCAGGATGCCGCCGACGCCCGTCGCCGCGCCCTGATACGGTTCGATATAGGACGGGTGGTTGTGGCTCTCCATCTTGAAGATCGCCGCCTGCCCATCGCCAATGTCGATGACGCCCGCATTTTCGCCGGGGCCACAGATCACCCACGGCGCCTCGGTCGGCAGTTTCTTCAGATGGATGCGGCTGGATTTATAGCTGCAATGTTCCGACCACATCACCGAAAAGATGCCCAGTTCGGTAAGATTGGGCGTTCGGCCCAGCGCGTTCAGGACGCGCTGATATTCTTCCGGCGACAGGCCATGTTCGGCGACGATTTCGGGCGTGATCTCGGTCATGCGCGCAGCCTCTAGCGGGGTGTGCGGGCGTCGTCATCCCCGTATGCGCGTTACAGCAGCGCGCGGACGCGATCCTGTGGCCGGCACAACGCAGCACCCTTGTCGGTTTCGACCATCGGGCGCTCGATCAGGATGGGGTGCGCCATCATCGCGGCCAGGATCGTCGCGTCGTCGGCATTGGTCAGCCCCATCTAGCGCGCCAGAGGCTCCTTTGCGCGCAGCCCGTCGCGCGGGGTCATGCCGGCACGCGCGTACAGGCGCAGCAATTCCTCGCCCGACGGCGGCGTTTTGAGATATTCGATGACGTTGACTTCGAGGCCCGGCGTTTCCTCAAGGATCGCCAGCGCCTTGCGCGAAGTGCCGCAGCGCGGATTGTGCCAGATGGTCGCTTTCATGGCGCGACCGGCTAACGCGCGGCACGGCGTACCGCAACCGGCCGATTCGCGCCTACGCCATGGTCGTGAGCAACGCTGCGGCGGCCCGCACGGGCGTGTCCCATTCTCCCGGCGCGGGGCTGCGAAGCAGGCGGGTGTGCGGGTACCAGGGCGTGGCATACGGGTCGAGCATCCAGCGCCAGTCGCCGAGCCACGGCAGGATTAGTAGTACGGGCTTGCCCATCGCGCCAGCGACATGAGCGACGGACGAATCGCAACAAATCACAAGGTCGAGGTTCGCGATCATGCCCGCCGTGTCGCGAAAACTGGTGTGATCGGGCGCCATTTCCGTCCGCGTCATGACGCCGAGCTTGGCAGCCGCATCGCGCTCAACGGCAGGTTCGGGTTGCAGGCTGTAGAGGCGCACGCGCGGGACCGCGGCGAGCGGAGCCAGCGCTTGAGGGGGAATGGCCCGTTCCGGTCCGCGCGCCTGCCAATGGAGGCCAACGCGAAAGCCGTCGCGCGGGATGCGATCGGCCCACCAGCGCGCAACGTCCGGCTCCGCGCGGAGATAGGGAACGCCGCCCGGAATGGTCGAAATCGTCGTGCCAGCCGATCGGGAACACTCATGAGCGAGGTGTGGCAATCGAAATCCGGCAGCGGATCGCCATCGGTCATCAGGTGGTCGATACCCGCCACCCCGGCAAGCAGCGCCACAAGCTCAGGCTGGCACAGGAAGATTGTGCGCGCACCCCGTGCCTTGAGCACCGCCAAATAGCGGACGAACTGGATTGTGTCGCCAAGGCCCTGCTCGAAATAGATGAGGATCGTGCGACCGGCGATGGCTTCGCCGCGCCATTCCGGTATGCCGGGAAAGCTGCGGTTCGAGCCCCAGATCGCTTGTTCGCGGCGAGCTTCATAATGTCGAAATCCCGACACCAGCTTGCCCTGCAGAAGTTCGCTGACGCCCAGATTCTTGCGATAGGCGGGTACGGTATCGTCCATGATCGTTGCGCGGCGGTACAGACGCTCGGCATCGGCGGGGCGGCGCTGTGCCATGAACGCGGCGCCCAGATTGTTGAGCGTCGTTGCGGCGGCGGGATCTTGCACGATCGCGCGTCTGAGCGGTGCTTCCGCTTGCCAGGGCGCTTCGGCGCGCAGCAGCGCGAGGCCCAGCGCCTCGTCAAGACCGGGGTGGCGCGGAGCGATCTTCTCAAGCTGGAGGAGGTGCGCCAGCGCTGCCGGATAATCCCCGAGTTCGTTGAGTGCGCCCGCCAGGCAGAACAACGTATCGGGCTGATCGGGGATGCGGTCCAAAATGGTCCGCAGCATACCGACCGCTTCTGTCCTGCGGCCCAGATGTCGGAGTACCAAGGCCAGGTTGAAACGCGCCGCAACATGGTTCGCGTCGTGCTCCGTCGCTTCTTGAAAGCATTCGAGTGCCAGATCGTGTCGTCCGGCGCCGCCGTGTGCAAGACCCTGGGAAAAGGCGCGGGCGGCTCTGTCCCGCTGTTCTGTCAACGCTTGCACCTTTTCCTTGCCGCCGCCTCTATCTAGACGGCGAATTTCGCGGGGCCAAGCCGACGCCGAAACAGGGAGCGCAATGAATGACGACCGCGTTCGAATCGATGTCGGAAGCGGCCGCGCCCGAACTGGGGCGGCGGGCGCTGCGCTCTGGCGCACACATCCTGATCGTCGGCGACGCCATGCTCGACCGATATCATGAGGGCGCAACCGACCGTATCTCGCCCGAGGCGCCCGTGCCGGTGCTTCGCGTGTCGCAGACATATGACCGGCCGGGCGGCAGCGCCAATGTGGCCCTTAATATCGCAATGCTGGGGATGCGCGTGACGCTGCTGGCAAATGTCGGCGACGATCCCGAAAGCCATGCGTTGCAGTCTATGCTCGAACAGGCGGGAGTCACGTGCCGGTTCCGCCGTGCGCCTGCGTCGCGGACCATCGTGAAGATACGCGCCATCAGCATGCATCAGCAGGTGATGCGTATCGATTTCGAAAATGGCTTCGACGCGACGGATCGTGACGGGCTGCTCGCAGACTACCGTGCGCTGTTGGGCGACGCCCAACTGGTCGTATTCTCCGACTATGCAAAGGGCACTTTGAGCGGTGTGGCCGAATTGATCGACGCCGCACGACAGGCGGGCGTGCCAACGGTGGTCGATCCCAAAGGCGCCGATTTCGAACGCTATCGCGGCGCGACCGTCCTGACACCGAACGAAGCCGAGTTCCGGGCGGCATCGGACGGCTCGACCGAATTTGAATCGGCCGCCGCGGCGCTTCGTGCCCGGTTGGAGATCGACAACCTGCTGGTGACACGCGGCGACAAGGGGATGGTGCTGTTTCGCGAAAGTGCGGCGCCGATGACCCTTCCGGCCGAAGCGCGCGACGTATTCGACGTGACCGGCGCGGGCGACACGGTGGTGGCGACCCTCGCCAGCGCGCTGACATCGGGCTGGCCGATGGAAGATGCGGTCGCGCTTGCCAATTGCGCGGCGGGCATTGTGGTCGGCCGCCGTGGCACTGCATCGGTTACCGCATCTGAACTGGCGCAGGTCGAACTGGGCGTCGATAATGCGGCGGCGGTGCTGCGCGACGTAAAGGTCTCGCGGATGCGGGGCGAGCGGATCGTGATGACCAATGGCTGCTTCGATATCCTGCATGCGGGGCATGTCCATTATCTGGCGCAGGCGCGGGCACGCGGGGACCGATTGCTGGTCGCGGTCAATTCTGACCGATCGGTTTCGCGACTGAAAGGGGCGGGGCGGCCATATAACAGTCTGGCCCAACGGCTTGAGGTGCTGGGCGCGCTGAAATGGGTCGACTGGCTGATGGTCTTCGGCGACGACGAAGCGCCGGGCGAAGAAGATCTGCCCTTGCGGCTTATCAGGGCGGTGCGCCCCGACGTGTTGGTCAAGGGCGCCGATTACACGGTGGAGACGATTGTGGGCGCCGTCGATAACCATCCGACGCGGCGAGTGACGTCGCCTAGTGGGGAGCGTCCTAGCGGCAGCTTCTGTTAGGAGCAGACGTTCGCGGTGGCGGATCTGAACGACTGGGTGTGGGCGTTAATTGCCACTCGCCTGGTCGCTCGGGCAGTGTTCGCTTCTACATCCGCCTTTACCGGAAGCGGTCAGTCTGCCGTCGGCCCATGAGCTGACGGACTGCTGCTGGAAACCAGCCGGTCAGCAAAGCGCCTTAATGTCAGTCATAGCGGATCGCCTGACGATCGCATTAAAGCGGACATGCTTGCTGATAGGTCTCAAAGGCTGGGTCTGGGGACTTAGCTGCCAGTCCGGTACTAGGCAGCAGTTCGGCGATAGCTGCCGTGCCGCGCCGAGAACCTCGATGTTACTTCAACAAGCGAGAAGAGCCGATTGCTTCAAGTCGGTTCCGCGTCTGGTCGCGATGACGGGGACGCATTGACCAACTGCTTGATGCCAGCGGCTAGAGTTTCAAGCTTGTACGGCTTGCGCAGTATCGGAAACTTGCGCTCGTTGATGGGTATGAACTGCTTGCTGCTGTAGCCGCTGGCGAGCAGGATGGGCAGCTCGCTTCGCGACTCCTTTATCTGGGTGGCCAATTCGAGCCCGCTCATGCCAGGCATAACGATGTCGGAGAATATGAGATGGACTTCATATTCTCCGATCAGGCGCAGCGCTTCGTGCCCCTCGGACGCCTCGACCACCTCACAGCCGAGATCCTCGAGCAGTTGGCGCGCGAAGTATCGGACATGCTCGCTGTCTTCCACGAGCAGAACTCTAAGCCCCTTGGGGAGCACGGCGTCACCGGCCGACGCTTGCTCGTTCTGGCGCTGCTTCTCCGTTCGGGGCAGCCATAGCTCGACCAGCGTGCCTTTGCCCACTTCGGACTCGATGCGGGCTGATCCGCCCGACTGCACCGCGTAGCCGTGAATCTGCGAGAGGCCGAGGCCAGTGCCTTTGCCGGTCGGCTTGGTGGTGAAGAACGGCTCGAAGACGCGCTCCAGGGTCTCGGCCGGGATGCCTTCGCCGGTGTCCTGGATCGACAGCAGAACGCCGTCACCCTGTTCCCGCGTGGCATTCGCGGTCGAGATGGTGATCCGGCCACCATCCGGCATGGCATCGCGGGCGTTCAGGACCGCGTTCAGCAATGCCGCTTCGAGCCCCGTTGGATCGATCTCGACTGGCCACAGCGCCGGGGCAAGATCAAGCTGCAGATCGTAGACGCTGCCGAGCGTGCGCTGAAGCATTTCTCCCATGGCATCCAGCCGGACGCTGAGATCCATGACCTCAGGCTCAAGCGGCTGGCGGCGAGCGAAGGCGAGCAACTGCGATGTCAAACTGGTCGCCCGCTCAGCCGTCTCCAGCATGACGCTCAAATAGCGGTTACGCTTTTCCAGGGGCAGGTCCGGCTGGTTCAGCAAGAAGTCCGCTGAGCCGCGCATCACCGTCATCAGATTGTTGAAGTCGTGTGCGATGCCACCGGCAAGCTCGCCCAAGGCCTGCAGCTTCTGCGATTGAAGCAGTGCCTCTTGGGTATGGCGTAGTTCCTGCTCTGCCTGCTTCTTCTCGCTTACGTCGCGCGTGATCTTCGCAAAGCCGACATGCTCGCCCGCTTCATTGTAGATAGGGTCGATCACCACGTGAGCCCAGAACGGCGAGCCGTCTTTCCGAACCCGTTGAGCCTCTGCTTCGAACTTCCCATCCCGCAAGGCTGTCTTCAAAGCAATGTCCGGAGCTCCGCGACCACGGTCCTCTTCAGTGTAGAAGAGGGAGAAGTGCTGCCCCAGCACCTCTCGTTCCTCGTACCCCTTGATCGCTTGTGCGCCGGAGTTCCAACTGGTGATCCTGCCATGCGGATCGAGCATGTAGATAGCGTGATCCCGCACGCCCTCGACCAGCATCTTGAGCTGAAGCGCGCTATCATAGGTAGCCTGCTCGAGGCGCCGCTTCTCGGTTATGTCCCGAGTGATCTTGGCGAAGCCCATAAGTGACCCATTCTCGTCATGAATGGCATCTACGATGACATGCGCGAGGAACCTCTCTCCATCTTTGCGAAGCCGCCATCCCTCCATCTCGAACCGCTTCTGCTCCGCAGCCGTCTTCAGGATGCGGGCGGGCAGGCCGCTCCGCTGATCGTCCGGCAGGAAGAACTTGGAGAAGTGTTGGCCAATGATCTCGTCAGCCTCGTATCCCTTGAAGCGGCGTGCGCCAGCGTTCCAAGTGATGACGCGCCCCTCAGGGTCCAGCATGTAAAGCGCGTAATCCGTCACAGCGTCCACCAGCAGCTGGAACGTCTCGGCTGGAGGCTGTTTGTTGGTGTCAGCTGTGCTCAACGCTTGATCCTGTGCTAGCCCCCCGGCTCACAATATGGACTAAAGTCCATACTGGGCCGGAACGTTTGCGCAACAGGATTCGCGTTCTGTGCCGAGAAGGGCAGTGCGTCGAACTAGAACCCCGCCTCGATCGCCAGCCGCATCGCTTCAGCCGCACTGGATACGCCCAGCCGCTTGAACAGCGCGCTTCGGTGCATCTTGATGGTCTTCTCGGTGAGGCCCAGCTGATCGCCGATCTGACGGTTGCGCATGCCTCGTGCCATCAGGCGCAGAACGGTCTGCTGCTGCTTTGTAAGCTGATCAATCCTAGCCGCAGCTGACATACGGAGATCGTGGCTCTGGCCTTCAGCGACCTCCATCTGGCTGCCAACAAAATAGGCTAGATCCCCTTCTTCGTTGAAGACAGGAGCGATCATGACGGCGTTCAGGAATTTGCTGCCGTCCTTTCGGTAATTGACAAGCTCGATCACGATGGGGGTCGCTGTGGCGACTGCTTGAGCAAGAGCCGCGGAGTGCATCCGCTCGGTCTCCGGCCCCGCCAGAATGCGGCAGTTGCGACCGACCAGCTCCTTTTCGAAATAGCCGGTAAGGAGCTCGAACTGCCGGTTAGCCGCGATGATCGGATTGTCGTGAACCGTGGGATTTGTGACGATCGATGCGATTGGCGAGAGCCGGATGGACCGGATGAGCTCCCGTTCGTCGCTGTTACGCCTGTCCAAACTGCTCTCGGTAAACATCCCCGCGCTCATATGGCAAGATGGCCAGAGACCGCAAACCTGATCCAGGTACCCGTAACACCGCGCCGCGTGTTGAGCTCGGATGCCGTAGCGTTGCAGGAGTCCGCTTCTCGCCGGCGTTCAGCCCGAGGTTGTCCGCTTTTCGGAAGCGGGGCGGACAGTCGAACGACGGGCAATGGTTGGAAGCTGCAACCATCAGCCGGAACCGAGATGAAGGACATTCGCGCAAGTATCTCCATGGCCAATCAAGGCCGTGGAGAAGAACGAGGGGACATTCACAATTCGACCCTGCTATGGAGAACTGCCCTGCATGGAACGCGGGAAAGATGGTCGGTGCCAAACGACCGCTCACGCAGAAGCAGATTTGGGCGGTGCGGTTTTACCTCGATCGCGAAGCACGGATCCGCGATCGGGCGCTTTTCGACCTCGCGCTCGATAGCAAGCTGCGACGCGCTGAATGTGGGACCCACTCACTTCGACGAACCAAGGCGGCAATGATCTATCGAGCAACCGGCAACATCAGGGCCATCCGAATCCTGCTTGGACACACCACGATCGAAAACACCGTCAGGTACCTCGGCGTGGACATCGAGGACGGGCTCATACTTGCGGAGAGAACGGAGATTTGATCCGGGCGGCCATCAGCCTTGTCGATGGGCCGCCTTGCCGGCCGGTCGGCAAGGCGCGCCAGAGCTGCCACTTCACAGCAGCACTGCTTCGCCTGAAAGCTGCCGTGATGAAAGTTCCCTGCGCTATCGAGACCGCTCGCCAATGACAGCTGCCTCGGCGGCGGCATGAAGCGGCTCGCCTGCCATCATCGCCTGCGCATCGGCCATCAGTTCGGCGGCGGGTGAACCGGCCTGCCGATATTCGGCCCCCCGCGCGGCCATCCCGCCATAGAGCCGCTCGACCTGCCAATCCTTGCCTGACGCACAGGCGATGCCGCCAGTCGCGCCGCGCTCGAAACTGCGACAAAGGCGCTGAGCCTTGTCCCGGAAGGTAACGCCGATACGGACGGTGGTGGCGTCAGTCTGCGTCGAGGCGAGTTGCGTGTCGAGAGCACGGGCGATGTCACCGCGGGCGAGCGTGCGGCCGTTCTCGATCGCGAGATCGCTGCGGGGCATGACCAGCGGCGCGGCGAACAGCCCGGCAATCAGGCTGGCCGCGACCGCGCCGATCCAGAAGGGGCGCTCGTTGCGCGGGGAGCGTCGGGTGAGCGGCACGACCTTTGATGACTCGCGCAGCAGTGTCTCTACGTTCGCCGGCACTGGCGCGCGTTCGACGGAGGCAAAGGCGTCGCGCAACGAAGCGGCGAGTACGCGATGACGTTCAACCTGCTCTGCCAGCGCAGGATCGGCAGCGATGGCCTGCTCGACGCGTCTTGCTTCGATCGGGTCGAGCTGGCCATCGGCATGGGCCATCAGCGTTTCGGGATCGATCGTCATGCCGCTTCTCCCAGCCGCGCCATCAGCGCCTCGCGCCCGCGCACCAGCCGCGAGGTGAGCGTGCCTATCGGAATGTCGAGGATTTCGGCGGCTTCCTTGTACGCGAACCCCTCGATCACGACGAGCGCAACCGCCTCGCGCTGTTCGGGGGGTAGCCGACGCAGCGCGGCGCCGACCTTGCCGAGTTCGACCACCGATTCCTGATTGCCGTCCGCACCAATGAGGTCGCCGGCGTCGGGCGCCACGAAGGTCTCGCCGCGGCGGGTTTCAGCGCGGACGGTGTCGATCCACAGATTGCGCATTAGGCGGTACATCCAGCTGTCCAGTCGCGTGCCCGGTTCCCATTGCTCGCGCCGCTGCAGCGCCCGCTCAACCGAGGCCTGCAGCAGATCGTCCGCATCCGCGCCATTGCGCGCCAGCGCATGGGCGAAGCGGCGCAACCGCGGCAGGTGGTCGAGCAGTTGCTCCTCGAAGTGCAACCGGTGTTTCCTTCAGGTTCGTGGATGAAACGGACGCGGCAACTCGTTTCATCCAGCATGACGCAGAATTTTTCCAAGTCTAGGATGGCGGGCATGAAGTGGACCGGGCTGATCGCGCTGGCATTGTGCCTGATGGGGCCGGCGCAAGCGCAATTGCTGCCGCAGTTGCCGCGCGTCGGCGGGGTGGTCGATCGCGTGAACGGTGTGTTGCCCAAGGTCAGCGAAAGGCTGGGCGATGCGCAATCGCTGGTGCGCGCGCAGACCGATCGCGTGCGCGATCTGGTGCGGCGACACCCCGACCGCGTGGCGATCGATCCCGAAGGTAACGCCGTGCGCGCAAACGAACTGATCGTGCTCGACGCCGACGAGACGGTGACGCAGGCGGCGACGGCACGCGGCTTTCGCCTCATCGAGCGAATCGAATTGGACGAGCTGGGCGTCGGCTATGCCCGCTTCGCGACGCCGCGCGGCATGGGGCTGGCGCGTGCGCTCAAGCAATTGCGCGCGGTCGCGAACGGGCGCGAGGTCAGCGCCGATCCGCTTTACTTCGCGAGCGGTGGGGTGGGCGCGCCGGCCACCGGCAGCGCGATTCAGGCCGGCGGCGCGAAGGGGCGGATCGGGATCGTCGATGGCGCGGTGCCGCCGGGCACGCCTGGTCTCGCGCGTCAGCAGAGCTTTGCACAGGGCGGTCCGCGTCCGAACGATCATGCCGCAGCGATCGCCTCGCTGCTGACCGGCGGCGGCGGGGTTCGGGCGAGTGCACCCGGCGCGCGGCTCCATGTCGCGGACGTCTATGGCGGCGATCCGGCCGGCGGCAATGCGGCCGCGATCGGACAGGCGCTGGCGTGGATGACGCGCGAGCGCGTGCCGGTGGTGGTGGTCAGCCTCGCCGGACCGCGCAACCCGCTGCTCGGCCGCATCGTCGCGGCGGCGCGGCGGCTGGGCACGGTGATTGTCGCCGCGGTCGGCAATGACGGCCCGGCGGCGAAACCGGCTTATCCGGCCAGCTATCCCGAGGCAATCGCGGTGACTGGCGTCGATGCGCGCGGGCGGGTGTTGATCGAGGCCGGGCGCGCCGCGAAGCTTGACTATGCCGCGCCGGGCGCGGACTTGCTCGGGCTGGGCTTGGACGGCAAAGCGCGTAAGCTGCGCGGCACCTCGTTCGCCGCGCCTTTCGTCGCCGCGCGGTTTTCGGCGCAGTTGGGCGAGGACATTGCCGGCGCGCTGGCGGGGCTCGATCGGGAGGCGAAAGGGCGCGGAAAGCGCGGGCTGGGGCGCGGCGTGCTGTGCGGCGACTGCGCCACGCGGCCGCGCTGAATTTTTTTGGATTAAAGGCGAAACGGCATCCGTTCCCCTTCCGAAGCGCCATGCGACATGGCGTCCGATCAGGAGGAACGACCATGAAGACCTTGTTTCTCGCCGCTGTCGCGGCAACCGCACTGACGATCGCCGCTCCCGCCTCGGCGCAGTTGCTGGGCGGTGGCGGGCTGGGCGGCTCGCTCGGGGGCAGCCTAGGCGGTCAACTCGGCGGCACGCTGGGTGGCGGGCGGCTTGGCGGCTCACTTGACCGCACCCTTGAGCGTACCCGCGAACCGATCACCAGCACCACGCGTACCGCCAAGTCGGCGCGCGGCTCGGCCGACGTCGAGAAGAGCGCCGATCGCCGCAGCGGCCGCGTCGCGGCTGGCGGCAGCGCCGATGGCGGGATCGCCGGCGCGATCGACAACAGCACCAGCGCGCTGGGCCGCGGCGTCGGCGGGGCGGGCAGCGGCAGCGCGTCGGGCCGAGCCTCCGGCAGCGCCTCGGCCGACCTGATCGGCACCGACGGCCTGCGCAGCACCGTGCAGGGCGCGCGCGAGCGGGCGACCGGCGCGGTCGGCCGCGTGCGTGACACCAGCGGCGCGGTGCGCGATCGTGCGACCGACACGGCGGGTCAGGCCGTGGGGCGCGCGCAAGGCGCTGCGGGCGGGCTGGGTGGTACGCTCGACGCTGCGGGTTCGGGCAGCGGGTCGGCCGGTAATGGCAGCGCGTCGGGATCCGCCGCGGGCGCGGGAGAGGGCATGCTCTCGCTGGGCGGCAGCTCAACGCCCGCGCTCGACCCCGGCACTCGGGTCGAAGATGCGCGCGGTCGCCTCGTCGGCCGCCTCGAGCAGGTCAACCGCAATGCCCGTGGTCGGATCGAATCGCTCGCGGTCCGGGTCGGCGACCGCATCGCCATGCTGCCGGCAAGCAACTTCAGCGCCGACGGTAACGTGCTTGTCTCGGCAATGGGCAAGGGTGCGTTGAAGAACGCCGCCAAGGAACAGGAACAGGACTGATCGCAAGTCTCTCCCTGGCACATAGCTGGGGAGAGGCCGAACCGCTCAAGCTACCGTCCGCTGAGCGCCCCAAGAATAGACACTCGGCTACGTACACGCTCATTCTGAAAGCCGCCGTTTGCTAATCTCGCCGGAGAAGTTAGGGGGAAAGCGGACAGGCAGCATTTGCGACCGAAACTGATACCGGCGCCGACCCGCGGAGCTTGGCTGCTCCACAGGCGGTGAACCGATCGCGGCTCAGCGATGCAGTGTAGACTTGCGGAACAGCCAAGCGGAAAGCAGCCAGGCGCTGGCCCAGATGGTCGAGAATATCCAGGAAAAGTGCCCCTGCACTTGAAGGACTGTTGCCACTGCTATCTGTGCGACAGCGGCCACAAGCATCGCGGCTGTCATACCGCAGGGTCGGAACCTCGCACCCGCTGCGCCGGCAAGGGCAAGAAGCGGAACCAAGTCGAACAAAAGGTTTATGTCGTCACTTTCGTTGCCTACGATGCCTACCGCAGCATTAGCCCAGAGCAGGAGCAGGCCCGCAGCCAAGGCAATCGCTACACCACCGCGATAGGTCCAGCTGCCATTTGCGCGAACGGTCATCTCGAACGCCAGGCCGACGCCGCCAAGCATCACGATGGCGAATGCGAAGTCCGCCATCGTCCAGTTGACCTCGCTCGTGAACTGCATAGCCACAGCCGGTAGGATGGTTAGCAGCACAATCGTGCCCCAGCCCACTATCCGTCCTGGTACCAACCGTGCCTTCCAACGTTGATCAATTGCCTTACGCATAATCTTGCCTCCGCATTGCAGGAGCGCCATCGATGGTCGATCGCGTGATGAGCGGCATGAGAAGGATATAAGAAATCTCTGAAAAGAGCACTGACGCGCGACTGTTTGGGCCATTCCGTCTGGACTGTGGTGATCGCAGGCTGTTGCGGGGGTCCGAACCGATCGATCTGCCTGCCCGCTACATGGATGTGCTGATCCTGCTCGTGCAAGGAGACGGGGCGCTCGTTACCGAGGACCGCGTCATGCATGAGGTTTGGCGGGGCGTGCCGGTTACCGACGAAGCTTTAACACAGGCGATCCGCGCATTGCGAAAGGCACTGGGTGGCAGCGCCCTTGCTCCGAATTTTATCGAAACCATGCGGAAGCACGGCTACCGCTTCATTGCGCCGCTTGATTTGCCAGCATCGGACCGGCAGCCAGAACCGACGCCGATATTCATCCGCGACAGCATCATTCGCCAGACGTCAGTCGCCATTGCCGGTGCGTTGCTAGCAGGCGCCTTAGTAGGCTTGGTTTACGGATTTGCTGGAGCTGCTCACTTCAGCCGCGACGGAACGGTGTCGCTGTTGCTGGTGATCGTCCTAGTGTCAGCCGTTTCAGGCGGAGCGGCGGGAGTCGGCATCGCGGTTGGAATTGCTTGTCATACAAAGTCCTTATGCACGGTCGGCATTGGCAAGTGCCTGGCGCGGCATTGGGCGGACTCACACTCGGCGCGGTCGCCAACATGATTGGGAAAGATACCCTTCGCCTGCTGTTCGGTCAGGCGGTCGGCCCGTTTGCCGCCGCGCTGGAAGGTTTTGTCGTGGGCGCCGAAACAGGTCTGGCATGCGGCTTGGCACATCAGCGGATCATATATTCCGCCGGCCTAGCGGCTCTGCTAGGGGCTACCACCGGTCTGATCATTGTCCTGTTCGGCGGACGGATGATGGCCGCCAGCCTTCAGACGCTCGTCGCCGCTTTCCCGTCCTCACAGTTCCGATTCGATGGACTGGACAAGCGCTGGGGGAGCGGGGGTTCCGCGCTAGCAGCCGAATGCCCACCGCTGCGTTTGAAGGCGCGGTGTTCGTCGTGGCGATGGCCCAGGCCATAAGTCACTCCTTCGGCATCGGCAGCTCTCGGCAAGCTCCGGATCAGCACTGAACGCCTGCAATGTGGGCGCTAGCTACCGAGGCACTGTCGCGGTGTCCTGACTTCCGAACGTTGCATATGTCGCCACTTTTGCAACCTTGGCATGGTTGAAGGCGGTTGTTGGTGGTCAGGTAGCTCTTGGGCAGAAATGGTCGAGAGCTGCGCTCAACGGCGGGACCAGTCAATTGTAGAGCGTCAGCGCTGGTGGCACCTCAATTCGCTCACCGCCTTTTGCAATCTGATAACTCACTAAGACCGCCGAATTGAGGCCGGCGGTATGGAATGGCTTGCTGATGCAGCCGACTACAAGCGGGCTGACCGCATCTGGTGGGCAGTTGCCGCTCAAGTAAACGACAGGGATGCCCTGCTGCGCCAGCCCGTCCGCTGCATCGATGCCGCTGTCGCCATTTGCCAATCGCACGTCGCAAAGAGCTAGGTCGACCGGGCACGATCGTGAAATATCGAGAGCTGACGTCACGGTATCGGCAATGCCCACGACGGTATGGCCGTACGAGAGCAGGGCGTCCTTAACCGTCATCGCGATCAGCGCCTCGTCCTCTACAATCAGCAGGTTGAGCTTCGGAGTGCTATCAGACATTTGGCGTCGCCTGCATTCGGATGATTAATACGTTAGATTTTGGCTCGGCCACGGCCCGCAACTGTCGAAGCAACGCTTGCGGAAAACGTCCCGAAAGCACCTGCGACGGGGATCGCAAGCCGGTCAACTCAACCGCCGTCCACGTCGCGCATGTCCTCGAACGACTTCGACGGTGGCCGGTTCGTTCGCTGCCGAGCTTTCCGCGAGCGCTGTATGGACGAGTAGTGCCAACGCCACCCCCTGCTCAATCGGTAGATTTACATCCCGCGCGCCTGTCACCGTTAGCTTTTGATCCGTCGCGGCCTCGCCGACGGCGCCAAGTAGATCGAAGATGTTGACGATGCTGAAGTCTTCCGATGCGTAGATCGGCCGATGGGCGGACGCGATTACCTCAATGCGCTCGACGGCTCTGTTTAGCGCGTTCAAGAAAGCTTCGCCCCTTGCTGACGCTGCTTCAAGACGGACGACGCTTACCGCAAGCTGCAGAGCATTACGCACGCGGTGGTTTAGCTCGGAAAGGAGTCTATTCCTTTGCTCAAACCCGGTCCGCAACTTCTGTTCGACCATGAAGCGGTACTTAGCCAACTCTACGAAATGGCAAAGCGTATGGAGGAACCGCAGTTCATCATCGGTGAAGCGGTCGGCCCACCGTCGTCCGAAACCAAGCGTCCCGATTAAGGTGTCCCCGTGTAGGAGCGGAGTGCACGCGTACGCGTCTAGCCCAACCTGCCGAACGAACGCGACCAGCGGATCATCGGACTTTTGTACGCCCGTTACATGGAAGCGCTGCCGATCCCGGGCGGCGCAACCACACACAGCCTGACCCAGCTCGAGCTCGGCCCCGGCGACCGCCTCTTCGGGAGTGAGGCCACCATGGGCTTCGAGCAACAGGCGATTCTCTTCCAGACGATAGTTGAAGAACACGTCCAGCCGCAGTTCTGTCTGGATTAGCGCGAAGAGCTCATCGACCATCCGAGCGGGATCGTCCGCCGCAAGAAGCCGCTCTGCCGCCTCCGCTACCAAGGCTAGACGCCGCTGCGGTAGGTCAGGATCTAAGACCGGCCCGCCCTTTGGGATATTAACCTGTTGCTCAAGCGCCATATCCCTCCTTTGAACCATCGGCACGCGATCAGCAATGAGACGCGCTATGCCGTCCGACGGCTTTCCCCAATCGCCTGCGTGGTGCTGTCAGTCTAACGCGAACCGCCCTCCACACGATGCAGGAGGGGCAGGTAGGGCGGAGGTTTAGCTTGCGAGGAGCTGCCACTCCGCCCATGCGGCGGAGTGTCGATCCTTGTAAGTCTGGCGGTCAACAAGGTGGCGTTCGAGGTTGAAGTGGTTGTGGACGTTGGCGTGAACGCCGGCGAACCTTTGCAGCGTCTTCATCTGCCTGAATCGCAGCATCGCTCGCTCTCGTCGTCGGAAGGGAAGGTGGCTGTTCTCCACTCTGTTGTTGGCCCGGCGACCTGTCTCATGCTTTTGCCGATTCCCGAGCTCGTCCATTGCTGCGCGGTACGAACGAAGCCTATCGGTAGTGATCGCCTCGGGAGCGCCATGGCGCTTTAACGGCCGCTTCACGAAGGTGAGCGCGGCCTTCTTGTCGCGAGTGCGGGTGATGTAGCTCTCCAGCACCTCGCCTTCATGATTCACTGCTCGCCACGGGTAGGCCATCTCGCCGCTAAGTTTCACATACATCTCTTCCAGGTGCCAACGCCAATGCCGAAAGGGGGTGTCGGCCGCGTGACGCTGGACGCGAAGCCCCCGCCAGTTATCGTGGTGTTTGAGGGAAACAGCATGAGGAGGGCAGAGCATGGGACAGCCGAGAACCATCGACGACCTTGCGGCGCAGGTCGCGGCGCAGCGGGTTCTGTTAACCCAGCTGACGGCAGCGATCTTCGGAAGCTTTGGGAATACCAAAGCCGATTTCGCGGATTTTGCCCAGCTGGCGCGCGAATCGGTCGGTTTTGTCTCGAAAAATCTCTCGCCGACGACCAGCCAGCCGGAGTCCGTGCTGATAAAGGCGATGGTCATACGCCATCTGGACCAGCTGCTGGAACAGAGCAGCCTTGGCCTTAACGACTGAATATAGCCGCCGATCACGGCATCTTCATTCCCGCCAGACCGGACGGCGCGAAAAGCAGCCGAGAGCGTTGATACGCCTTACACTATCGCCCGGGCAAAGGCGGTCGTAATTTCCGGTCTCGCGGCCGATGGCAATAGGAAGAAGGGCAGTTCGATGATTTAGCCGCGCTATAACTATCCCAGGGGTAACATTGGTCCGAGAGGAAACTGAGCATGAGGCAGTCCGTCGAAGTACAGCTTAGGTATCTGGATGAATCACCTACCCGACGCGAACTTCGCGAGATTGTGTTCGTGCTGCAAGAAATGATGATGTGCCAGATCAACCTGCGGGCAACCCTGATCGCTGGAGATCCCAACAGCCCCCTCCTAACTGGTGCGGAGGCGGCGCTTGAGGCATCGCACACGCTTCAGGCAATTGTTCGACGCATGATGAACGCGGGTGTCGAAGATGACGGCCCGCCCACGATGCAATGACGCGATGTCCACGGGAGTCACCAATCTGCCTATGAAGGCTAGTGTAATGAGAAAATCGCCTCAGGAGAGACTGAAATATCTGGAGGCGCCACCAACACGCGCCGAGTTGAGGGAGATTGTTTTCCTGCTTCACGATGTTGTCAGCGTCCAACTGAACATGCGAACCTTGTTGATTGGCGGGAATGCGAAAAGTCCTTTCGTCACAGACGCGGATGTGCTGCTAGAGGCGTCTAATAAGTTGCAGTCGATGGCCCGCCGTCTGCTGAACGGTGGTGAAGACCTGATGGCGGATGATATGGCGCCGATAGTAAAGGATGTTGGTTCGGGTGGGAGCGGGCCGTCTTAAGCAACGGCTTGTAGATGCTGATGGAAGCGAATCTTTAATTTGCTCGCTGGCGCGGGGCCGGCGTTCGATTCGTGCTCGGCGCTGGTCCAGTCAGACAGTCGGGCAGGCTGATGTGAGAACCTGATGGTCCTCGCATTGTCGGGCAGGCTGGCCCTGCGATTTTTTGGCGAACCTTTCTGTATCTCGGCCTGCCGTCCTTTGCGCGGTGGTGCATTCGGGCTGTTTCTTCGCGAACTCATCAAGTGGAGCCGCTGGATCGACGACGGTGGTATGATTCGGAGGCTGCTCTGCGGGTGGGATCGTCGCGGATACCCCAGAAATTTTCTGGTGATTTGCGCCGAGCCGGGCGCGTTGACGCCAGCCTTTTAACAGTTGCGGCATAAGCTAGCGGGATGTTCGAGTCTTTCCCTGGCTTTCCGCGGCGAGCGATTGCGCCACTCGTCACGGGCGTCGTTTATTATTTCGCAGCGGTTATTGCCCTTTCGTTGGCCGGGGGCCCCGATGAAATTGGGATGATCTGGCCGCCCAGCGGCATCTTGTTTGCGGCGATGCTTGCGTCCGGCAAAGGTAACGCGCAGTATCATCTGGCCACTGCCGGGTTGGCGAGCCTGATTGCCAATTTGCAGGCCGATAACACGGCGTATGTGTCCGTTGCGTTCACTGTCGCAAACCTGGTGGAATCGGCATTCGGCGCGTGGCTGTTGCGGTCACGGTTCAGGTCGCGCGTCTCGTTCAACGACCCCAAAGCGCTGATCTATTTCTGTGTTGCAGCGACGGCCTCGACGGCGGTTGGCGCAACGACCGCGGCGTTGCTTGCGCCTGCAACAGCGCTGTCGTTCTGGTTGAACTGGTTCTCAACCGATCTTCTGGGCGTGCTAATTGTTACCCCCATGATTCTGATCATCGGACGCGAGCTGTATCGCAGCCCGATCAGAACTGCACTGCGGTCTATTCCCAAGGCATTACTAGTTTTTGCAACGGTCGCGCTTGCAGGTTTGCTAGCCTTTTTCCAAGACAGCTATCCGCTGCTTTCGCTACCAATGCTGGCAGTGCTGTTCGCGTCATTGGCGCTTGGCCCGTTAGGCGCGGCGGTTGGCGTATTGATCGTCGCGTCGATCAGCACGGTGGCGCTGGTGTTTGGTCAAGGACCGATCGTGACTGTCTATGCCGAGTCACTGGTGCGTAGTTTGTTTCTTCAGCTTTATCTGCTGGTCCTGTTTGCTGGCGCCCTGCCGGTTGCTGCGCTGCTCGCGGCCCGAAAACAGCTGCTTGAACGGCTGGCACAGGAAATGCGTCTGCTGCAGTTGGCCGAGAGTGCCGCTCAGGTGGGCCACTGGCGACTAGAGATCGCGACGAATACGCTGACATGGTCCGACGAGGTTTATCGAATTCATGGCCTTACGAGGTTTCAACCGGCAACTGTGGAAAGTGCGCTTGCCGCGTATCATCCTGAAGACGTTGGAGTCGTTACGGCGCACCTGAACCAGTCGATTGCGGAAGGGCGGGAGTTTGAGTTCACTGCGCGTATTATCCGTCCTGACGGCGAGGTTCGGCACGTCTTTTCGAAGGGAGAGATCGACCGAGGGGATGGTGATCATTCGGCAGGTTTGTTCGGGATAATCCGGGATATCACGGCGCAAGTCGTTCATGAGAGCGCGCTGACGGACGCCCGCGCCAAAGCCGAAAATGCTGCACGTGAAGCGACCATCTTGGCGGAGACCGATCAACTTACCGGTATCTCAAACCGCCGAAAGACAACGTTCGTCCTGGACGAGGAAGTGCGAAAATTCGAGGCTTCGGGAAAACCGTTATCGGTTGTCAGTTTTGACATTGATCACTTCAAGCGGGTCAACGACAGCCACGGCCATCATATAGGCGACGAGGTGATCGTTCGGGTGGCGGCGAGGGCAGCATCGGAATTGCGCAGGGGCGATCTTATCGGCCGAATGGGTGGCGAAGAGTTCCTGATCCTGCTGCCCGAGGCGACGTCCCAAGCTGCACTTGCGATCGCCGAGCGCGTTCGGCTCGCAATCGAGAGCGAAATGGTCGAACCGCGGGTGACGATAAGCGCCGGTGTCGGCGTTTTGCAACCGGGGGAGGCCGCTGATGCCGTTTTGAGACGGGCGGACAGGGCGCTTTACGTTGCGAAGGAGGCGGGGCGAAACGCGGTCAAGCTGGCTGAGCCGTCGTAGAGCAAGTCGTTTAACTTCTCATCGGTTTACGCTGTGTTCCGGCCGGGGTCATGGGGCTTTTGAATGGAGCTGTTACCCGTCGCTGCCGTCCGAGGAGGGACCGCAAAGAGCAGGCGTTTGCCTTTATCTGTGGGTTCATCGTCGCGCAGGGCTATCGCCCGAGGATGCTCGACATTGCGGTCGGGTTGCAGGTCTGCAAAACGTGCGCGGCAGCTGGCTTGCCGGTCGTCTGTCGACAGCCTTAGACATGGTGGTCGACGCTCGACTGCTTACGGCCCAATAGTCGCCGCTCTCGTCCGGATCCATAATTTCGAAAGCTGCCGTAGGTTCATGTTCACCGATTTAGGCGTCATTACCACCTTTAGCGTCATACCTACCCCGGACGCGCTAGCCGACGATCTGCTTGCGGAAGTAAACCCGATCAAACCCATTTTCTTTCCGTCGCTCGGTTTCCTCGAAGCCGAGACGTGAATAAAGCGCGATATTCTCCACCATTTTCTCGTTGGTGTAGAGAGTTAGGGCTCCGAACCCACGCTTTCTTGCTGTCTCTTCCGCAAAGCTCATCAGTAAACGACCGAAACCACGCCCCTGTGCAGCCGGATCGACCACCAGATCGTTGAGTTCGAGCGCGTCCCCTTTAGCCGTCAGGCGAACCGAACCGCTCAGTTTGCCGCCAGCGCGTAGGACATACACGCCTCCGCGTGCGATCAGCGCAAGCATGTCAGCTTGCATCGGGGCTGGCTCGCGGCCGATACGAGGGACATAGAGCGCGTAAGCTGAGCGGATCAGAGCGCGAATTGCTGGCGCATCAGCAACCGTGGCGGCCTCAATCTGAGAGAATCTTTCCAAAAAGAACCCCTTTTCACTGATCCGTTGCTGCATGCGGCGCCATCAACGAGGCGCACCCCACGTCTGGCCGGGTCTGGCCACCGCATAGATCGCGCGCGACATCTCACGCCACAACGCGTCGCGGTCGCCGTTCTTCGCGTAAAGCATAGACATGCTGTGCGTGGCGCCCGGCACGTAGCGGAAGTCGGCACGACCGCCGACGTTGCGAAACGCGGCATCGAGCCGACGCACGGGGCCATCCAGATAGTAGGAATCAGCGGTTCCAACCACGACATGAACCTTGCCGTTGAGGTGCCCGCCCAGCCGCGGCCAGTCGGCTTCGATCCGATGCGCGATATCGTAGCGCTCACGCCAATAGGCTGCGACGGCGGGATCGACTGTGCCGGTCTCCCGGTCGAACAGGCGTGCGGGCTCGCCATCGGGTTTGCGGGGTGAAAAGACCCATTCAAACGAGCGAAACTGGCCGCCGTTGTGACCGAGAACGCGCTCCAGCCGGACGGCTTCCTTGATTGTTCCGACCACGTTGTCGTGATCGCGTTCGAGCGGGCGCGGCGTGCCGCCGGCGGTATGGTACATGTTGGCGACAGGCGCGTAGAGATCCACGCCCAGGAAGTCGTGGAAGTCGACCGGGTCAGGCGCCGTTGCCCAACTGCCCCCGAAGAGTTGCGGGTAGCGGACGATGGTCCAAAGTGCGAACCAGCCGCCCGAGCTGTGCCCTGTCAGAAAGCGCCCGGACGGTTTGGCGTCCATCCTGTATTTGGCCTCAAGGGCGGGGATCACTTCGCTGACCAGCGCCTCGCCCCACGGGCCGTTATTTACGCTGTCGGCGAACTCTGTCGTGCCGGTCGCGGACGAGTGATCAAGGGCGACCCAGATCATCGGCGGCATGGCACCTGTTTCCATCAGGTGCCACATGCGCGAAAGCTGTTGTCCGGTCAGCTTGTGCCCAGCGCCGAACGCACCGGCTGTGTAGACGGCGGGATAGGTCGTGCGCGACCTGGGATCATAGCCCGGCGGCGTCAGCACCCAAGCAGCCACGGCCTGGCTCTCGCGGCGAAAGCGCGTCAGCAATCTGGAATGGGACGCTCGTGGTCCGCTTCGCCCGGCAGTCGGCGGACCCGATACGCTCGCTTACCGCGCCGCTGATCCTGGGCGCTCGGTATCGTTCTAGCCAAACGAGCGAAGACTTGCGAGAAGGTCGGGCAGCTCCGGTGCCCTGTCCTCCCGCGTGCCCGACACTAAGAACCTGCCATCTGTCCCGACATCGATCGTGATGCTGCCATCCCGTCGAGTGGTCATGACCTTGCGGAGCGGCTGCCCCAGCAAACCTCCGGGCCTGCTGAAGTCGGGTATGCCCCGCGTGCGAGCGGCATACCAGTTCCGCGTTTCCTGGGTACCATACTGCTTACGGCCATCGGAGAAGATGACGAGCTCGGGATGGCAGATCTCGAAGATCTCTTCGCAGCAGCCGTTCTCGCGACCATGGTGGGACGCGACGTACACCGTGGTGGTCGCCAGCTTCGCACGGAAGGCAGGATTCTTCAGGAGTTGACGCCAACCGGCTCGCTCCAGATCGCCACCGAACACGATGGTGAACGGACCGAAGCGTACAAATGCGGCCAGGCTGAGGTTGTTCGTGTCGGCGAAGTCGACGCCATAGCGGTTCCAGAATACGTGCCAGGCGACGCCGCCCAGGTCATGGGACCAGTCGCCGAGGAACCCGGTACCTAAACGCTCGAGGATGCCGGCCGCGGCGGCGACGCCGGCACGCATGCCGCATTCCGCTTTCATCGACCTGAGCGCCCGCCAGTCGATCGTGGGGTTGGTTACCAGTCCGCCGATCGGGCAGTCGCGCCATAGATGAGGCAGATCCTCGCAGTGATCCTCATCGAGGTTCATCAGCATCAGGGTGGCGATGCGTTCGCCCCTGTAGGCGATGGACGGATACCATGGCCTATCGCTGCACAGCCCGCAGTCCAGCATCAGGCGGTGCCCGGCTGGGCCGGTGATCACCGTGCACCCGCCGTGATCGACGTCGTGGATGTCGATCCTCATCGACCGCGCTTTCGATCATGGATCCGAGGCATCACGCCGTCCCCACCTTACGCGCGACCACGTTCCCGACGAGACGGACAGCGGCGTTGCGGGCGGACAGGGCCACGAAGACATAGGTCAGCAGCACCCCGCCGCCGAGCATGAGGATCCGTGCAGGGTCGCTCGCCGGCCACAAGAGTAGCACGGGGGTGGCCAGCGTGAGCAGCGCAAGAAGCACGGCGCTGTCGCGCAGGATCAAAAAGCGACGGTGGTTGTCCGCAATTGCGGGATCGTTTTCCGTCGCCTTCAGCCACTTGTACCAGAGCGCGTTCTGCTCGGTCGGGGTCATCAGCGCCGACGGAAGCAGTACGGCGAGGTCGGTCGGGTCCACCCGGGGGTCCTTGGGGGCGAAGCCGGTGAACGCCCGACAGCCGGGGACTCGGTCGCGGAGCCGCCAGAAGACGAGCACCTCCTTCACCGATCGGGGGAAGAGTTCCTGCAGCACTAGCATGACGATGCCGGCGACTCCCGCGAATCCGGCATGCTGGAGGAGGGTCTGGACCTGCGCCACTCGGTCGATGCCGAGCAACCCGGCCGCGGCCGCATAGGCCACGATGATCGGGGCTAGGTACTTCGTGTTGATGCCGGTTTTGAGCAGGTCACCCATCACGGTAGCCTCAGATGTGCTTGAATGTCGTCCTGCGCCACGATGATCATCAGCGTCGGCCGCAGATCGGGTGCGTCCCTCTCCGCGTGAGCGGTCATGGCGCGATCGTCGCGGCCCGACATATGCGCCGATCCGTCCGGGTGGCTGTGCCAAGTGCCGCACAGATAGACGCGGCCACGGGAAAGGCGGGTCAGCCGTCGCTCCGCGAGGGTGCCGCCGGCCTTGCCGAGTTCGAGCCTGGTCTCGGTCGCCTCTGATCCAGGCGGAAGGGAGGAGGCGTGGATGACGGTGATCACCCGACGCGTCGGGTCCCAGCTGCCGTAGAGATAGCCACCGGTCTCGGCCGGAAGCACGGCGGTGCGCTCGGCGGCCATGGCCGCGATGGCAGAAGGCGAGACGCGGATCTGCCACTCGTCCGCGCTGGGGGGTCGGAGGACCGTGAATGCCTCCATGGGAACCCAGCGCGAGCCCGTCGGCCGGAGCCGCTCGTCAAGCGGATTGAGCAAGATGCCGGCTTCGCTCCGGTCGCCGAGAATGGCGGTGCAGGCGACCGACGCGTGCTGTTCGACGGCGTGCTTGGGCAGGTGCACCGTCATAGAGGTGCAGCCGAAGCCGTAGAGCAGCGGGTCGGGGCCCAGCGGATGCCGATCCTCGTACTTGAGCCAGGCCGCCACGTCGGGATCGTCGGGTGCAAGCCCGATCGTCGCGAGCATCATGTCCGACATGGTGGGCCCGCCCGGCGGCGACACGAACGTCATTCCGAGGCGCCCCTGGTGGAACATCTCGGTCCTCACGATGGTCGCGTCTGCCGATCCACGCAGTTCGTCCATCCGCAGCCGGACCTGTTCGTCGGCGCTGGCGTCGATCACGAGCCGTCCCTCGGTTCTTCCCTTGAGTTCGTCGATCCGCGCGGTCGCAATGTCGTCCCGCACGGCCGCGGACTGGCCCTCGTCACGCCAGAGCGCGTCGGCCAGCCGCTTCGCCTGGTCGGCCTTGTTGGCGTAGATGTCCTTCGTGCGGGCGGAATGCCGGGTCAGGTTGTGCGGGTGGATCCGGTCCTTGTCCCACACCAGCACGTCCTCCATTCCGGAGCGGGCGAGGTTGTCATGTATCGCGCTGCCGAGGGCGCCGTGCCCAAGCAGCGCGACCGGCGGCAGCGGGTCAACCCCGGCCACCCAGCGCATGAGCGATGGTCGTGGCGGATAGTCGCCGACGATCGTCTCGATGCGGGTGTCGGCGTCAAGGATGTCCTTGTCGAGATCCTGCGAGATCAGGAAGGCCCGCAGTTCGAGGCTCCGGGCGGCGGGGTCGTCGGAATAGCCGAAGAAGGCGCTCATGATCGGCGCCGGTCGCCACACTCCTATGATGACCACCATCGCCTTCCCGCCGAGCGGCGGGCGGTGGCACCGAAAGTCTACGTCGTTTTTCCGCAGTTGCAGGATTGTGGAGACGAAGGCAGCGTCGACGCCGATCGCCTTCATGCCCTCCAGCAGCTCGCCGCCGGCCCGCCAGGTCTCGAACAGCGGGTCACGTTCGACGGCCGAGGGTTCGCGCCATACGAACACCCACGGGATCGCGTGCCGCTCACCGCCGAAGTTCCCGTTGTGATGGCCGAGCGCCTTGATGACGTCATGGGGCTGGAGGATCTGCGAGAAGACGGACACCTGCTTGCGCTCGTCGTCATCGAAGTTGATCGCAACGCCGACCGCGCTTCCCGCCCCGGGGTTGGCGAGCGCATGCTCCTGGAAGACGCTCGGCTCGATCTGGCCCATTCGCAGCTTCTGACCGACGCCGAACGGCACCGGCTCCCAGCCATCCATCATCAGGGTGCCCGTCTTCGCGTCGCGCAGGAAGTCACGCAGGCGGGTCATGATGGCCTCTATGCCGGCGCGCTCGTAGATCGGCTGTATGCCGCCGAGTGCCAGGCAGGGTGCTGCACGGCACCCGGACTCGCCCGAGCAGAGATGGCCGATCTTGCGCGGGAAGTCCTCGCGGTCGCAGAGCACATTGTAGGGCGCGGCGCGACCGAAGGCGCGGCCCTCACGGTAAACGAAATGGATGCGTTCCACCTCGCGCACGTCGGCTGCCGGTTCCTCGACCGTCGGCTCGGTCATGATGTCGAAGGTCAGTATCTCGCCTTCGTCCAGGCGGCGTAGCTCGATTGACGACGCGACGACACCAGCGGACTGCGAGATGCGCGCGATCTCCAGCAGCTGGCTAAGGTCCGGCTCCGCGACGATCTCGCCATCGACGGGTTCGTCGCTGCCGTCAGCCATAAGAGCCGCCCCCTCCGACCGCCGCGCCGCCGCCCCCGAGACCGACGGTTGCCGGCACCTTTGCCGGCGCGAGTGACGGGCCGCCGCTGGTCAGGTTGAAGACGACATGGGCCGGAAGGTCCGAGGCTCCGTTCCCGCCGGTGCAGCGGAAGCGGCCCTCCACCGATCCGGTGATCTCGCCGCCGTTGGCGAGGATGCGCAGATAGCGGCGCTTGGCGTGCCATGACGGCGGCGTGTCGCCGCCCCGCACCACGCGCCGGCTGCTCGACACGACGTATCCGTTGCCGCGCTGCTCGCCGAGTGCCTTCAACGCCTCGGCCGACTCGGTGAACTCCTCGTCCTTACAGCCGCCGTTGAGCACGCGTCCGATCGACCGGCGCGAGCAGTGATGCGGCGCCAGCAGGACGTGCCACGCTAGCTGGTCGGGGGTCTTGCGGTGAACCTCCTTTTCCAGCCTCTCCAGCACCTCGACCGAGGTGTCGCCGCAGGTTAGGATCAGATTCTCGCCGCCGAATCGCCGGATTGTCCACTGGATTACGAGGCTGGTGGGGTTCGAGGATGCGGGAGGGCAGCCCTCGGCGGTCTTGGGGATATTCCATTCTGCGGGTGTCGGCGCGAGAAGACGCCATTGGAAGTCGGTGGCGATAGCCCCGTTCGTGAACCGACTGGTATCCATCACTTTGAGCCGGTTGCCATCGCGCTCGCCCGCGGCGGTGCCCTTGAGCGCGTTGCGCCGCTTGATCTCGTCGGTGATGGGCTTCGACTGTTCGGTGACGTAGTGGGGATTTAGGCCGTACGGGGTGCACCAGATCTCGTCCACGATGATCTTGGGATCAGAGTCTTCGGGATCGTTGTCCCAGCTCTCGGGCGAGCCGCAGTGGAAGATCTCGCAAAAGCCGCCAACATGGTCTTTGTCGGGGTGGGTGGAGACGAACACGTCTAGGTGATCGTTCCCGCATGCAGCGCGGATGTCCTTAGCGAAATCGGGCGCCTCGTCGTCATTCTCGTCCTGCGCCCTCCCGGACCGATAGTGGATGTCGATCATCACCACCTTGTCGTGCGCCTCGATTAGAATGCTGTCGCCGCAGCCGGATGCGAAGCTGGTGAGCCTGTAATCGCCGCGCATCCCCGATCCTCCCTGCCGCTATCCGGAACGATATGGGAACATCATACACTACATTCAGGATGTGGTATATAGGGTGTTAGGACTTACCCACATGTTGAGGCCTGTCAGGCGTGTGAGTGGGCGCAGATCCAGTTCCGCCGAGGCCTGCCTGCGTCCAAGCCGGCTAACCGAGCACCAGCTGCTAGGGCCAAATACGCATGTGGCCCCGGGATCGCGACCATCACGCCTTCGTCTTCTCGGCTGAGATCTGGATATCCCAGGCGGGCCCGTTCTCGATCGATCGCCATGGCCGCTCGCAGTCATACCTTCGGGCTCACCAGGAACGTCTCATCGAAACCTGTCGCTTCGGGCGAGCGGACGCGGTGAAACGTACGTTCCATCGTTCTGACGGCAGCCTCAAGGGACCAGTGCGGATGCTCCCAATCATGGATCGGGTCGGCAGCTGCTACCCAATGGTCGGCGTCGCTTACCAGGTGGTCGGGGTCGCTGTTGTTGATTGACCCGTGATGCGGGAAGACAAAGGTCGATGTGTGGTCGACGTCAGCGCCATAGCCTTTTCCGAACGCGGCCCGCTCGCCCGGTTCGATAAGATGAGTGTCTCCCGTGCCGAGCCAGCCGATCTTGGTGAGGTCGTGCGCTTCCATCATCGGTTCCAACGCCATCGCGTCGAAGTCGGCCGGGGTGACCAGCCCCGAGTAGAGGCACAGCGATGTCAGGTTCTTGTCGCCAAACGCGGTGCGATACAGTCGGGCGAGCTTGGTCCGCTTCGTGGTCACCATCTGTTTGCGGACATTGCCGTCGGTGATGCGGGAGTCGAAAGTCCCCCTCTTCCAGTTGAAAATCGTCTCTACACCGGCACGAAAGGCGGCGATCGCCGCGGGATCGGCCGGGCGCACCCAGGGCACTAGCTTCCACAGAAGAGACCAGGTGGGATCGTGGATGACCGCCGCAGCGTGGCGCACCTCGAGCACCTCGCTGCCGTTCTCGAAGCCGATGCTCGCAAGCTCGAGCGGCCGCTGCGGATCGTCGGGGTAAGCGGGTTTGAGGTCGACACGGACCGGGCCATCTCGGTCACCAGCTGCCTTGGGATCGAAGTCGCCGTCCGGGTCGGGCTTCGTTCCTGGGCCGCGCTCCCCTTCGCCGCCGTCCCCGCGTACGAAGATGATCCGCCGGGGTCCGAATGCCGCGAGCGTCGCGGTCGGCTCAAAGACCATGTTGACGAAGAAGGTGTCGATATGGCCGCCGAAGCTCTCGGTCGATGCAGTCGCCCTCGCGAGCGCGACGATCCGCTCGTCCATGTCGACGAAGGGAAGGATGATCGTGTCGACGTTGAACCCGTCCGATGCCCGGAGTAGACGTGGCGTTCCGCAGATGTGGTCGCGGTCAAAATGCGAAAGCACAAGGATGTTGAGCTGCCGGTCCGGCCGGCTGTCGAGCAGGTTGTCGATCTCGCGGTAGACATGCTTCTTCGGCTCGGACCCGCAGTCGTATACGTAGAGGATCTCGGCATTGGTGAAACGCGCCGCCCGATGTCCCGGCAGGTCATTCCAAGGATGTGCGGTTAGGAATCGCAGGCCGCCGACATGAAACCCGCCTTGCCCCACCGGCATCTGGCGGCGCACGTGATAGAACGAGCGCGGATCATCGCCGGCGTCTGGGTCGAAGAAGTGGATCGTGTCTTGTTGCCGCATTACCCATCCCGCCGCCGGCCCTGATCACCACGCTTCGCGGCTGACGGCTCCTTCCGAGCCTGTCCGACGCCCCGTAAATTACAGGGTAGGTTCTCGATGTCGACCACCGATCCCACGAACTGGGTAAGTATTGTTGCCGACGCCCGCGATGGGCATCGTCGCACCATCGCGAGATAAAGAAACGGAACCGATCGAACAAACGTCGGACGAGCGCGCAAGGCCGTCCTGGAACTCGTAGACCTCACTCCCGAAAGGTCGGAGGATCCGTTGTTCCTGTCGAGCGTCGGGCTGGCCGTATCCCATCCCAAGAGGTCCTAGCAGGGGGGCCCGACGTCAGCGCGGGCGACAGCCGGCATGAATGGACGACCGGTTTCGGAGAGAGGAATAGTTGCTCGAACAGCTGAGATTAGTTCTTTACGGCTTCGGCCACCAGCTAAACGAAGGTCCGCTTTGCTCGCGCAACTGCCCTATAGCCACCAGTCTGCTAACGGCCCACTTCCAGCCGTTCAGCATGGCTAGCGTGACGATGGCAGCTGCTGGGCCGGGAGCCGACAGACCGTTTTCGGGAGTGATGTCGGGAATAGCCGCTGTTTCTCAGCAGACAGACTCTCCATCGATCGTGGAACAAACGTCAGCGGTACCGATACAATCGAACCCGATAGACCTTCCGGTTGGCGGCATCCCCGGAAAATAGGCGCAGCGACTGACCTTGACCGGTTTCATCGCCGTTGAGGCGCCGGCCGGTCACCATCCGGCCGTCCCTAAAAAGCTGTTCGTCGATACTCTCGATCCCGACGATCGGCGCACCGGGGCGATCGGTAGTGAAGCTAAGCTGCGAATCGCCGCTGCCAACGACGATGAACTCGTTTGCCGCTGTCTGCATGAACATCGCGGCGATGCGGCTCATCTGATCGACATCTCCCTTGGGGCCGCCCGCCCGGCTCATATTCACGATGTAGTCGCCAATCCGACCGCGACCAGCGCGTTGTGCGCCGCCCTCCATGATGACGGTGGTGATCTGGCCGTCCGCCTGTTTCTGAAGGATCATCGGAGCAAGGGGCGCAAGTTGTCCGTAGAGCGCGGCCATTGCCGGGTCCCCGTCGCCGGCGGCGCTGAGCCCGATGCTGGCGTCGCCCTGAAGCACCACGCCCTGACCATCGATACCAAAGGGCGAGAAGCCAATCGCCTTAAGCGTGCCGTAGCTGAAGAGTGCGTTGGCCGCACCGGCTGCTCCACCCCGCGCCTCAGGGACAAGCAACGGATTGTCGCGACGGGCATATTGCGACGACCAGTTTACGTAATCCTCGAAATAAATGTCGGGCGCGAGAAAATCCAGCGATGGCGCGCCGGCCTTGTATATGTCGATCGCGAAAGGCAGCGGTCCGCCAGAATTATACTGTCCGGGCTCGTAGTTCGGCCGAATGAGCGCGGCGTTGGTGAACATCGGCAGCGCATGTTCCGCCTTCCCGGCGGCGGTCACTTTTTCGATGAAAGTGGCATAGGCCCAGGACATGAACAGCGAATCGGTCATGCTGGTGTCGCCAAATACCTCCTGCCACGTTCCGGTCGTATGCGCGCCTGCGGCTTCCCAGGCGGTTCGAAGCTCCGGATGCAGCATCGTGCGGCGTTCAGAGAGGTGGCGCATCAACGCATCGGGCACCTGGCCCTTGAAGGCTGCTTCGGCTGCAGGCGAATGATCGCGCGATTCCGGGATGATGCCGACTTCGTTCTCGACCTGCATCATCAACACCGTGTGCTGTGTGCCGTCGACCTTGCGGATATGGCGCATGAGCTGAGCAAAGGCACGGGCATCGGCGTCGCGCGAGGTTGACGAGAACGGCGATAGCCGTTCGGTCCCTCGACCATCGCTGGTCTGTACGCGGGGGAAGCGGTCTTGATCACGCTTCACCCATGCCGGGACGTAGCTGGAATAAGTGTTCTTCCATGCGCCGAACCAGAGGATGACGATGCGCAAGTCATTTTCGCGCGCGCCCTTTAGCAGCCCGTCGACATTGCTGAAGTCGAATCGACCTTCCTCCGGCTCGATCGTTTCCCAAGCAACGGGAACGAGAACGGTATTAAGGTTCATCGACTTCAGCTTGGGCCAGATCGGCGCCATGAAGGCCAAATCGCTGCTGCTGGAGTTCCGCGTCTCACCGCCCAGCAGCAGATAGGGTTTGCCGTCAACGATGAGCTGCGTCGCTTCGCCCCGCCGCTCCAGATGAGGTGCGGCCGAGGACTGTGCCTGTGCGATCGCCGCGCATGGATTTGTCAGGCCGGTTACGATCAAGGCAAGTGCGGTAAACAGGCTACGCATTCGGTCTCCCTCCGGCTGGCGCACGCTGGATTTTTGGACATCCTAATGGCTTGTTGCTGCTGATAAGGCAATTTCGAGCAGAAGATTGGCACGACAAAGTTCGTAAACACCACGCCACCCTAGATCGGCAACCGGCCTGACCGGCGTGGGCTACGCATTCGAGCATGAATACGCCTGCCATCTTCTTGTACGTATGGAGGGGCGTAATCAGCATTGGGCAAAGTCGTAGGGTGTCTGATGCTTGCCATGAAGCCCAGTTGCCGTGCTGAGCCGCGCCGCTGAAAGTCTGCTCGCCTCGAGCCGTCGATTAAATGGCCTAGACCGTAGGCTCGTAAATCCGGAGCCACAGCCGCATTGAGGCGAGCTGGGCCATGGCGAGGAAGTTCGCGGCGGGCTTGTCATAGCGGGTGGCGACTCGTCGGAAGTGCGTCAGCTTCGAGAAAAGTCGCTCGGTCAGCTTGCGCTCTCGACAGAGCCGCTTGCTGAAGCAAGGGTTGCAGCGCTGGTTGCTCTTTGGCGGGACGCGGGCGTGGCGCCCTGATCTCGGATCAATTCGCGGACGCGGTCGGCATCACAGCCTTGTCCGCCAACACGATGGTGCGCGCGCCGCGGTGAACCAGCAGGCGACCCGGGATCTGGCCGTCGTGCGCCTGTAGTGCGGTCAGACCGAGCGGGATCGAGAGCCCCGGCGCATCGACGACGACGCGGATCTTGGTCGTGAGCTCGCTGCGTGATCGACAGAGACAGTGATTTGCATCGCCTTTTTCGCCATCGTGGCCTCTTGGCAAACGAACTAAGGCGCTGTCGATCAGCCAAACTTTACCGCCATGGGCGAAATTAATGTCGTCGACAAAATAGGGCTAAGAGCAACTTTGGTGACGTAATCAGTAAGAATAAGCTTTAGAAGACGAGAATGAATATTATCTATCGTTTAAATATCATTTTGATATAGCTGCCACGCTGTGCCGATTTCGGAGAGTTAACAGCATGTGTGATCATAGTCGCAGAAGAAAACCATAAACTATTTACTGTATCGCTAATAGTGTTATTATCTATCAATCTTTAATCACGCCGTTCAAACACCTTATTAGCGATTCCAACAGATCACGAGTTACAAAAGGCTTTCGGCAATTGATCACATTAGGATAGCGAGACGAAAGCGCCTCATCCTCGTATCCGCTTGCGAATATGAACGGAATTTGCTTCGCCTTCATAGCATCGGCGACGACGAATGATAGTTTCCCCTCAAGGTTGATGTCCAGTACAACGGCATCAATTCTCGACTCATCATCGATCCGCTTCAACGCGCCTCTAATAGATGCCTCGGGTCCAAGAATCACCGCCCCAGCCTCCTCCAGTTCCAACTGAAGGTCATGCGCGACCATGAACTCGTCCTCAACGACCAAAATCCGGCAGTTCGTGAGCGACAATGCGCGTCTCCTTCTTGCTCTGGTTCGACACAGGCAATGCAATGGAGCAGTGAATACCGTCGTCCGCCATAACGTAGGTGGTCTTGGCATGTAGCTGATACGGAAGTGCCTTTTCGATGAGCAAGCGACCCTGCCCGGTTCCGCGCGGTGCTGCTTCCTTGGGCTGCATGGTCACGCCGGTTTCGCGCCAATCGACATACAGCCACGGCTGACCAGCCTCACGCTCTTCAACCCACCATCGCACGTTCAGGCGAGCGTCCGGCTGACTGAGCGCCCCATATTTCGCGGCGTTGGTCGTCAACTCATGAATAGCCATCGCGAACGTTTGTACCGTCCCAGAGCGCAGCCTCACGTCATGAGGCCCATCGAGCGTCACGTGCCACTTGTCGCAATCCAGCGCGCCAATTGCATCCAGCTCGGCGTGAATCAGATCACCGAACGTAACCCTCTCGTCCGATTGCAGGCGCGACAACAGGCGCTGGACTCGCGCCAGCGCCTCAATTCTATTGCGAAACCTCGTCTGGAAGTCCTTGAGGTTGACGCTTGAACGGATCGTGGCGTCGGCCATCGATCGTATCATGCCCATGAGATTGAAGGTGCGGTGCTGCAACTCCGCCACCAGCACCAGTTGACGCTCCTCCCACTCACGGCGCGCTGTCGTTTCTATCATCGCCCCGATCATGCGGATGGGGCGGTCGTCGTGATCATAATAGAACCGCCCACGGCCTGACAACCAGTGAACCGAGCCATCAGGATGGACGACCCTGAATTCGTGAGCATACTCCTTCCGCTCTTCCATTGCCCTGGCAAGCGCAGCCTCGGCTTGCGCCCGGTCATCAGGATGAATCCGCGACGCCCATACCTCGTAGGTTGGTGTGACCTCACCGACAGCAAAACCTTCCATCCGAAAATGCTCGTCGGACCAGAAAATCCCTCCAGTTGTGACGTCCCAGTCCCACAGGCCCAGTTGGCCCACCTCGACAGCGCTGCGGAGCCGCTCCTCGCTCTCGCAAAGCGCCGTCTCGGCGTGCTTGCGCTCGGTGACATCCTGGCCGACCTTGACGAACCCTCGAGTCACGCCCGCCCCGTCTAGGAGCGCCCAGACGGCGCCTTCGATGAAGATCCTTCGACCGTCCTTACGCTGATGCCAGCGCATATTCGCAGCAGAACCATCGCGTCGTGCGGTGTCGATCTCCGTTTTATCTTCGCCGCGTTCCCGATCTTCCGGCGTAAACACGATGCTACCAGGCTGCCCTAGCACCTCATCCGCTGCCCAGCCAAACACGGTCTCTGCACCTGGAAACCAGTTATCGATGCGATCGTGCGCGTCAGTCGTGAATATTGCGTAATCCCGCACGGTCTCGACGATGCGTCTGAATTGCTCCTCGCTTTCGCGGAGACTTTGAGCCTTTCGCAAGCGATCGATCACTGGTCCTAATATCGATGCACAGATGCGCAGGAATTGAGTGTCGCCATCTTGGAAATCACAAGGGCGCACAGCGTCGACCTGGAGTATGCCATAGGGGCGCCAACCCGGCACCAGAATAGGCACATTTGCGAAAGCGACGGCTCCGGCCTGTTTCACAAACTCGGCAAACCCGAGCCCAGCCTCTTCTGCAATATCGCGGCAGATCAGAGGTTCAGGAACATCGTTCCAGTAAGTTTTAGGCAACCGCTCGGGGCTTGAAAGGTGCACGTGGCCGGAGACGTCCTTTGTCCAGCCTGCGCGGGCCCGCAGGAACAATTCATGCCCGTCTTCCTGAATTTCGAAAACCCACGCGCGCCCTGTGCCAAGTGCCTCTGCCACCAAGCGGCAGACCTCCACCAAAACTTCATCTAGATCTTCGGCACGAGTGGCGAATTCGCCCAAATCAGCCAGCATCCGCTGACGCTTCACCATATCTGCAATTTCAAGCACATGGCCCTCCGACCGCGCTCGGCCCATAGCTTCTTTCACAGCGGGCCTGAAATCCAATAAATAGAAAGCACCTTCGCTAGAAGGTCCGCGCTCACGCGCTTTTCGATTCAGTACGCCGATCGCGGAGTGACTTTCTCCAGCCTGAAACGCGCGGGTGGCCAATTGTTTGCGAAACATGCGACGGCACGCACAACGCTGAGGACGGATCGGCCGTAAGGTAACCAGGCTTCAGACCGCGAACAGCTATTTGGATGGCTGCGTGCTCAGGCCACGTTGTTCAGCCGCAACCAATACGCATCGATCTGCTCGACCATTGCGCTTAAGGCAGCGGGAGAAACCGGTTTCACCAAATACGAGTTGGCGCCAAGATCATATGCGCGCGCCAGATCGTCGCTATTGTCGGAAGAGGTCAGGATGACCACGGGCACGCGGCGCACAGCTACATCAGACCGCATCCATTCAAGCACTTCAAAGCCCGAGCGTCGTGGCAGCTTCAGATCAAGCAGCACCACTCGCGGCGTGCGGCCTTCCACCGCGCCGGCTCGCTCAAGTGCCGAGACGGCAGCGTCCCCATCGGTTGCGATCTCGCACTCGACGTGGACCGATGACTTCCGGATTGCCCGCTTCAGCAGGTCGAGATCGTCCGGATTATCTTCGACGATCAGCATCTTCGGACGATCGTTCATCCAGCCTCTTCCTCCTGCTCCGCCGCCTTTAGGTCGATCCAGAAGCGGCTACCGCATCCAGGCTCGGATTCCACGCCGCACTTGCCGCCCATCCGCTCCACCCCGCGGCGAACTATCGCGAGGCCTATCCCGGTACCCGGATAGGCTTCTATTCCGTGCAGCCGCTCGAACGGTTCGAAAATGCGCTCTTCGTGGCTACCGGCAATGCCGATCCCGTTGTCCTCAATCCACAACCGCCGGCAGGTTTCGATGCGTTCGGATCGCACGACCACGCAGGCTTCCGTGCCGGGCACGACGAACTTGAGCGAGTTTGAAAGAAGATTGTCAATCACCTGCCGCAGCACGGCGGCTTGGCCAACCACGAAACCGAGCGGGAGGCGAACATGGACCTTCGGTGACCCCGTGGCGATAGTAAGCAGGTCGCGGCAAGCCCGCTCGACGACCTCGTCGAGCGAAACGACGGTTACCTTGATCTCTCGCCGAGCCTTGCGCGTGTATGCGAGAATATCCTCGATCAGCGTATCCATCCGCAGCGCCGCGGCCGTCATCGCGCCGGCAAACCGGCGCCCCTCTTCGGGCAGAAGCTCACCATAATCCTCGATCAGTGCGTCCGAATAGCCGTGGATCGCGCGCAGCGGCGCGCGGAGATCGTGGCTGATGGTGTAGGCAAATGCGTCGAGCTCGCGATTGACCTCGCGCAGATCGCGGGTGCGTTCTTCCACCTGTTCCTCGAGGGCAATGCTGTAGCGGATGATCGCGTCAGCCGTCCGCTGGCGAAAGATCAGATAGATGCCGAGAATTGCGCTGAACAGCGACAAAAAACCCGAGGCAGCCGCCGCAATGGTGGTCTGTCGCGCCCGTCGTGCTTCGAGGGACACGAGGTCGGCAAATCGTTCGCGCTGGTAGCGCTTAAAGCGCTCAAACATCGTGTCCATTCCGTCGAGCAGTGCTTCTTCCGTAGCGGCCGTGGGCAACGGCGCCGAACCCGTTGCACGTGCGGCGAGCTCCGCCTGACGAGCGTAGACTTGCGCCACGATCCGGTTCAGGCGAGCAACTTGCGGGGGGTGTCGAGTTGTGGCTTTGAGAATGGCGATCTGGACCCCCATACGCCGTACAGACTGCTCGTATCGCGACAGCGACGGCGCTTCGCCGGTGCGAAGATAACGGCGCTGCCCGGCTTCTGCGGCGCGAAGAGCGGCCTGCAGTTCATTGGTGTGTCGCAGAATCGAATTCGTGCGCCCCACTGCATCCCTGGACTGGCCGAGAGAGCCAAGACTCACGTTCACGATCGCCGCGCTCACCACCAGCAACAGCGCGGCGATCAGCAGCGCAGCAAGCCCCCACCGGCGTCGCGCGCTCTCGCGCAGGGCCTGGCGCGCCACGGCGCTCCGGGACTGATCTGTTGAACTCCAATCCACAGAGCATATCCTCTTGATTCTTGGCACCAAACGATCGCCGGTTCGTTTGGAGCCAAGCCTCTTTTCAGGAATGTGCTATTCGGATCCTCTTTCTCGACGACGACCCGGATGCGCGCACGCTCGCGGTGCGAGCGGTCCTTCAAGAGTTTGCCGGCGCCGAGGCTTTGGAGGCTGCGGATCGGGCAAGCCTCCTGCGTCAGCTAGATGCCGGACCCGTGGACATTCTGGTTACCGACTATGATCTTCGCTGGACCGATGGCTTCGCCGTGTTCGACCTTGCAATCGCCCGGCACCCGAATTGCGTTGCGGTCATGTTCACCGGGACCGGTAACGAGGCGTTGGCGGTCCGGGCTATGAAGACCGGCTTTGCTGATTACGTCGTCAAATCGCCAGGGCAATTGCGACGCTTGGCGAACGGCGTCCGCATGGCTTATGAACGCGCCGCCGAACGCCGCTTGCTACAGGATAATCGGGAGATTTTGCGGAAGGAGCTCTATCATCGGCTTCACAACAATCTGCAGATCATTATCAGCTTGATGGCGCTGACGCTTAGGGGACTCGTCGAGCCACGGGACAAGAAGCAGGTGCGCGCCCTTATCCGCCGAGTCCAGTCGTTCAGCCTTTTGCAGGAACGGTTCTACCGCTCGGAGGATTTGCGTTCGATCGATATCGGCGCGTTCATCTCGGGACTCGTGCAGGAGTTCGATGCGGGCGAACCGAATATCGACTTCGTTACGGAGATCGAGCCCATGTCTATGTCAATCGACGAAGCGGTCCCTGTCGGCCTCATCGCCAATGAACTGCTGATGGAAGTTCGCGCAACGGCCGCGACCGCACAGCTCGTCACGATGAGCTTGCGAGCGACCAGCGACGGGGGAGAGCTGCATATTTTCGCTCCCGACGCCGCGGAGGATCGAAGCCCTTCGGGACTGGGCATAGATCTGGTGCAGCGTTTGGCGAGCCAGATCGGCGCGACCGTTATCCGCCAGGTCACGGTTGCCGGGATTGAGACACGCGTGAGCTTCGTTGCATGACCCGCCCTCTGCGCGTTCTGGTAGTTGAGGACGAAGTCCTGATCGCCGACTATGTTGCGATCTCGCTTGAGGATGCGGGTCACGAGGTGGTCGGGATATGCGACTGCGCCGATCCCGCGCTCTCGCTTCTGCGCGAGACAAAGCCTGATGTCGTCGTATTGGATATCCGCATTAACGGCCATGTCGATGGCGTCGATCTCGCTTTGAGGATGCAAGCAGAAGGTCTGGCGACAAGCCACCTGTTCATCACCGGCTCGGGCGACCCAGAGACAAAGGCCCGGGCCTTGGCGACCGGCCCGATTGCCTTCCTTCAAAAGCCAGTCAACGTCAGACAGCTCGAGGCAATACTGGCGACTGTAAGAGTGTCGACCAGCAGGCGGTGTTGATGCTCCACAAGACGCGCAACGTGCTCGTGCGACAGCGATCAGCATTGGTCAACGCGTTGCGGGCGCACTTGACGGAGTACGGCATCGTCAGTGACAAAGGGCCCGGGGGCGTCACTGTGCTGATAAAGCACCTCCACGAGGAGCAGGGGAAGCTGCCGGTACATGCCCGGTCGGCGCTGCATACCGTCGGGGCTCAAATGCGATCGTTGGCAAGTTAGGTTGATCGGTTTGAGGCGCAGATCCTCGCCTGGCACCGGACCGACGACACTAGCCGCCGGCTCGCAACCATTCTGGCATCGGTCCGATGACCGCGTCGGCCACCGCTGCGGCCGTGCCTGATGCTTCGCTCTTTCGGTCGGGCCGGCAGTTTGCTGCCTGGCTCGGGCTCACGCCGAGGCCCCATAGCTCTGGTGGTAAGGAGCGGCTTGGCGGCATCAGCAAGCAGGGTGACGGGTACCTCGGCAAACTGCTGGTCGTCGGCGCGTCCGCAGTGATGCGGACGGCGCGTAAGGATGCCACCCGACAGCCACGGGTTACGCAACTGCTCGAGCGTAAGCCGGTGAAGATCGCGACCGTCGGGCTCGCAAACAAGACAACGCGCATCGCCTGGGCGGTGATGGCGCGCAAGCAGGTCTATGCGGCGGCTGCCGCGCAACCGCTGTCCGCGTCGTCCGCTGAACCGAGCGGCAGGATAGTGTAATGGCAGCTGAGTAATGATGACAAGACCGGTCATGCCGGGGATCGAACAAGCTCAGGGAGCAGAGCGCTTCGAGTGCGATGACGTGATTAGGGATCCGATCCGCGGACTTCATCAGGCCAGCAGCCATGCGGTGCTGCGCGAAAAGGCCGAACACATAGATGCACCCAACCGGTGCTCATCGCCGCACGAAAGCTCTTGCACCGCAGGGGCCGTCCACAGATGAGCGCGGGTGCTTCCAAAAGGGTTGGGGAGCTGATCATGCGCAACTAAGCGGTTGAGGGCACGCGGCGAACAGTCCCCGGCCAACTATAGGCGCCCGCAAGCATAAAGCGCACAGCCACGTCGTTGGTCAGGACCGCTTAGCCTTTCTCTGTCGCCCGCTTTTCGTACACATCTGCCATTTGCATTGACCGCTGCCTTTCGCGATCGACGTCTACAAGGCCGGCGCGCCGTCGCTGGATTTTCTCGCGCCCGACATTTATTTCGAGGACTACGTGAATTGGTCGTCGCAATATGCCCGTCGCAATATGCCCGTCGCGACAATCCGTTGCTGGTCCCGGAGGCGCGGGGCGGAGCAGCCGGTGCGGCCAACGCACTCTTCAGCTACGGCACGCTTAAGGCGATTGGCTTCTCGCCCTTTGGTATCGATGGTCAGGGCGTGGTGCTTCAGGGCGACGCCAGCATCGGGCTCAGCGCCGCCGGCGACGGGGACCCGGCAATGGCCGCGCTCTATGGACAGCTTGCACCCCTTGCTCCGATGATCCTTCAGAAACAGGCGGACGGCCAGATCACCACCGTCATCATGGAAGGCGGCGCACAACGCGCTGGTCGCGGTCGGATTGGCGACTACATCGTGAATATGAGCCGGGCGAGCGACCCCAAGGGGGACGTCGATCAGATGAGCCGCATCGCCGCAATGTTCATGCAGACAGCGGCAGACGAGTTCATCGTCGTTGGCAGCGGCGATTCGCAGCTTAGCTTCACTACGGAACGCCCCGGTGCGCCGATCGTCGGGATCGAGAGTATCGACGAACAGCTTTTGAAGGACGGCCGGATGGTGACGGGCCGGCGCCTCAACGGCGATGAAACCGGCCAAGGTCAGTCGCTGCGCCTATTTTCCGGGGATGCCGCCAACCGTAAGGTCTATCGGGTTCGATTGTATCGGTACCGCTGACGTTTGTTCCACGATCGATGGAGAGTCTGTCTGCTGAGAAACAGCGGCTATTCCCGACATCACTCCCGAAAACGGTCTGTCGGCTCCCGGCCCAATAGCCGCCATCGTCACGCTCGACGCGCTGAACGGCCAAAATTGCGCCGGCTTCGGACTGTCAGGTCTTGGGCGCCGATTCAGCGAAGCTGCCATTCGGCCCTCGCAATATCTGCGTCCGTTTCCGACCCATTCCCGGCCGTTCGGGAGATCAGCCGGGCATCCCAAAACCGGCCGTTCCACCAACCCGCACGCAGTCCCGTTTCTCAACGTCTGACGGACCGTTTCGGGAAGCGGCTCAACCCGCAGGCATCGTAGATGGACCTGCCTCGGCTGTCTCGCTGCACCTTCCCTGTCGAGACAGCGGGTTCTTACCAACTCAAGCCGTTCTCGAGGCAACTGGAACGTCTGCTGGTGCAGAAACTAGCCCTTCGCAGGTAAGCCGACGTCCGACCGGCTAGGCGTCGCAACAGCGTTCGACGAGACCAAGCGCGCCGCCACGGTCCTGGATGCCAGCGGAATGGACCAATGCGTCGAGTAGGTTGCCGGTTGAAGTCTATGCAGCGTATCGGCGGCCTATGCGTTCGCTGAAGCATCCCGGTCATACCGTGCAGCCCTGGTGGATTGCCTCTGCCTGGGCATGTGTAGCGCTTGCGTGGGGACCGGCAGCCGCGCTTGCAGCCGCTGCCCGGCCGAGCGCGAGTGCATTTATCGTGGCGACGGCATTTTGCTTCGCCACCTTCGTACCGTGGGCGATTTCGACCCGGTGGCTGTTCCGGCTATGCCGACGCTATCCCCTGGGCGAGGGCCGCGATGCATCCTCGACGGTCGCATTGTTGCTGGCCGGCGTGGCGGTCATCCCGCTGCTGACGATGGTGGTGCCCGCAATGCAGGCCGTTGTCGCGATGCTGGTGCCGTCGTTGCTCGGGGCGCCGCAGTCGCTGCCCGACCTGGTCCGCCGAACGCTGGTTACGTCGCTATTCGCTGTGCCGACCTATGTCGCGGTAATCGCGGTCGGCCAGACCCTGGTCTGGGCGGAGCGCGCGCGCGATCAGGAGGCGCGGTCGGCCCGTGCCGAGCTTCGCGCCCTGCGTGCGGAGTTGAGCCCGCATTTCCTGATGAACGCGCTGGGTTCGATTGCACAGATGGCACATGGTTCTGCCGACCGTGCCGAGGCGGCGTTGTCGGCGCTGGCCAATGTCTTGCGCAGTGGCTTGGCCACAGAGGACGAGCTCCACACGCTGGCCGACGAACTGGGTGCGGTCGATGAGCATCTGCTGCTGTACCGCGAACTGGACGGGTTGCTGGAGTATCAGCGGGAGGTGGGCGATGGCCTTTGGCAGCGGCAAGTGCCGTCGCGCATCCTGATCCCGCTGGTCGAAAATGCGCTGACGCACGGCGATCCGCTGCCGGACGGCCGGCGGCAGATCGACCTTCGGGTGACAGGCGGGCCGATGTCGACGCGCATCGAGATCGGCAACCCTGCCCCGGCGGTTCCGCGCCCGTCCAAGGGACTGAATTCCGGCATCGAACAGGTGCGGCAGCGGTTGGCGATCCTGTATCAGGACCGGTCCCGATTGTCGGCGGAGCGCAACGGGGCGTGGTTCAGCGTCACGCTGGAGGTGCCGGATGTCTGATCTGACGGTGCTGGCGGTCGAGGACAATGCGTTGGCGCGCGCCGCGTTGCTGCGCTTGCTGAAAACGCATGCCGGGATCGGCGAAATCATCGATGCCGCGTCGCTGCGCGAGGCACGAGAATACGCAGCAGCAAGACCGTTCGACGTCGTGTTCCTCGATGTCTGCCTGCCCGATGGAACGGGAACCGAGTTCGGCAGCGAACTGGCCGCACGTCCCGCGCCACCGGCGCTGATCTATCTGACCGCCGACCCCGGAGCCGCGGTCGAGGCATTTCGGCAGGGGGCGTTCGATTATTTGCTGAAGCCGGTAGCTGCGCCCGAACTGGCAAGGGCGCTGGGACGCGTCCGCCAGGCACGGCATGGTGCACCGCCTGCTCCTATCGAAATCCGCGACGGCGCATCGACGCGCTTCATCGCGCCCGAACTGATCGCCGCGGTCGAAAGTGCCGGACACTATCAGTGCCTTCATGCCGGGGGCGAGGTTCACCTGGTGCGTCAGCCGATCGCGGTACTGCTGGCACGACTCGGCCCTGGATTCGTCCGCGTCCACCGATCGGTGGTCGTACGCGCGAGCCAGGTCGCTGCGCTGGAGACAAGGCGAAACGGCGACGGCGAGATCGAGTTGGCGGGCGGCAAGCGGGTGCGGTTCAGCCGCTCGTATCGCGGCGACCTGGAAGCGGCGCTGGGCGCGCGCTGACCGGTCCACGACGTCCGCGCCCCGGCTCACGTCACGCACGATGGCCGGGTGCGGCGCACGGGGTAGCTGCAGACAACCCATCAAGGAGTTGTCATGAACCGCTTTGCCGCGCCCTTTCTTGCCCTGCTGCTGGCCGTCGTGCCGACGAATCCGGCCGCTTCCCAGATCGCCGGCGCGCCCCGCGCGGTGGCGGCATTACCGAAACCCGTGCTCGCGCTCGAGGGCGGACGATGGTTCGACGGCCGTCGTTTCGTCGAGGACAACTGGTACAGCGTCGATGGAAGGTTGACGCGCAAACGCCCCGCGCGGATCGATGCGCGGATCGACCTGCGGCACCGCTACATCCTTCCGCCATTGGCCGATGCGCACAACCACAATCTTCAGAACGCGTGGTCCGCAGCCACCTTCGCCGACGACTATCTGCGGCGCGGCATCTTCTATTCGGCGCAGCTGGCTGCGAATGCGGACGAGATTGCGGGATATCGGGGTTTGCTTGGCGGCGCGGGGCGTGTCGACGTGCTGTGGGCCGAAGCGACGCTGTCCAGTTCGGACGGACACCCGCTGGGGTTGGCGCTGGCGGGCGCCAAGCAGGCCGGCATGCCGGCGGTCGCCAAGGATTACATCGACAAGGCTTTCTGGGCGATCGACACCCGCGCCGACCTTGAGAAGAAGTGGCCGAAGATCGCAGAAAGCCAGCCCAGGCTGGTCAAGGTCATCGTCGTCGACGACGCCCATGCGGCGGCACAGCGCAAGGACCCTTCGAGTTACGGCCAACGCGGGTTGAGCGCGGCGCTGCTGCCCGAGATCGTGGCGCGCGCCCATGCCATTGGCGCCCGCGTCGCAGCGCATGTCGACAGCGCCGACGATATCGACCGTGCGGTCGCCGCAGGCGTGGACATCGTCGCGCATTTGAACACGCGCATCCCGGCCGGACTGGGCGCCGCCGATCTGCGGCTGTCCGACAGGACGATCGCCGAGATGAAACGGCGCGGAACGGTCATCATTCCGACCGTCGCGGTAACGCGGTACTACCTCAAGGCGCATCCCGGGGATCGCGCCACGCTGATGGGGGTCATTGTCGACAATCTGGCCCGGCTGAAGGCCGCGGGGGTAACGATGGCAACGGGAAGCGATCTGTTTGACGGATCGGTGATCGACGAGATCGAGGCGATGGGCGCAACGCGCGTCTTTACCCCGACCGAACTGCTCCGCATTGCCACATCGGTCACGCCGCAAGCGATGTTTCCCGATCGGCGGGTCGGCGTGTTTTCAGAGGGCGCCGAGGCCAGCATCGTCGCGTACGACGCTGATCCGACACGTGACCTGACCGTGTTGCGAGCGCCCAGGCTTGCGATCAAGCAAGGGGAAGTCCTGGCACGATGAAACCATGGCACAGACGGTGTTTGCGACCGTCCGCTTGCCAGATCCGTTCTCCTCAACCGGGAACGGCGGTCCTGCGCGATGCACAGCAAAAGCGGTCCGACCATGCCGTTCCCAATCCCTGTCGTTCTGCGGTCCGTTCGTCAGACGCCGGATGTCGGATATCCAAATCTGCCGATCGATCGCTCCGCGCGCCGCCGCCAGCGTGCCGATCAGATTGGTCTCGATCACGTAGCGCCAGTCGTCGTCCTCCATCTCGTGGATCGGCTGAGCGCCGATCGCGGCGCAAGAGACAAGCATGTCGATGCCGCCGAACTTCTCATCCATCTCGGCGAACACGGCGTCGATGCCCTCTTTTGTCGAGGCATCCGCGATCAGCCCTTCGACGGTGCCAGACGCTGAGTCCGCCGAAGCCAGCGCATCATCTAGTCCCGCCTGATGGCGGCCGAAAGTCAGCACCCGTGCGCCCTCTTGAGCAAGCAGCGCAACGGTGGCCAGCCCGATGCCGGTCGTCCCGCCGGTGACAAGAATGCGCTTGTCCTTCAGTGTCGTTTGCTCGTGCATGATTATTCCCAACGCAAATAAAGGCGGCCGCTTGCCGGGACGCGATAGTCGATGCGATCAGCCGAGGCGTTGTGGGGCCGCAGGATATCTCCATCGGCCGTGCTGATTGTAACCTTGCCAAGTTTGCGCCGCTTCGAGCGCACGATGCTCAAATCTGCAGTGCATCGTTCGCCGCCATCCAAAATGATCGTCAGGGAGCGGTCGCCGGTGCGCTCCGTCGAGCGGATGAAGTGATCGCAATATAGCTGGAAGGGTGCGCCCTCGATCGGGTGGAAGGCGCGGGTGGCAAAGATGAAGGCGGCGCCGGCGCCATAAACCTCCTGGCCCACCTGTCCCGCCTGCTCGCCGCCCGGGTAGAGATCCTCGACCGGAAACGACAGCTTGCGATCGATATGACCGTTGCTTTCCCGTTGATCGGAAGCCAGCGCGTCCGCTGGAAGCGCATCGGGATAATAATACCAGCCGCGATGAAGCGCGTATCGGCAGAATTCCGAGATCAGCATCCGGGCGGCCGGTTCGATATCAGGCCCGCTGTCACGCAAATAGCGCTCGAACGCCACAAATGAGTCGAAGCATTCATAGATCGCCATGTACGGCGCATCCTGAAGGCATGAGACGCCCATGAACGTGCTGTAATGCGCCGCGTGGTCCAGATCGCTTTCCCAGACCACGCAATTGTGAAAGAAGCTCGCCAGATACACGTAGCTTTGTTCGAGATAGACGGTCTGGTTGGTGATCCGCCACAACCGCATGCAAGCCGCGGCACCCCATGCCGTGAGATTGGCCTGATAATTGACCTTGAAGCGCAGACCCATGGCCGTGTCGATCGCGTTGCGGGCCTCATCCAGGAAACGCTTGTCGTCGGTCAGCTCGAATGCCTGCAACATGACCCAGGCATAGATGCCGCCGACATCGGTCTGACCGCGGTCGTCAGCCTCCGCGGTGTCGGTGATGACGGTGAAGTCCGTCACCTTGTACTGGATCGGCCATTTGTACTTGAAATGCTGCGCGGCCCTGATGCCGAAGTCGATCGACTTGAGCAGCAGCACTTTCGCATCCTCGTCACCGTCGAGCGCGAGTATGCCGAGGTTCAGCATTGGGTGGTAGAGGTACCAGCTATCGACCGCGTCCGCGTCCTTGTCATCACCGACATTGGGCAGATAGCGGCGGAGCGACTGAAGCTCGGGGTCGAAGAACTTCTCCAGACCGGCTTTGAATTCCGCCTCTAAAGGATGGGGTGAGCCGCACCATTTGCCCCAGTCGTGAATGGCCGTGACGATCGACATCTGCACCATGATGTCGGGATATTCGGCGTTGGTGTACGGGTGGACGTAACGATGCCCATAATGCGCGATCGTCGCCTCGGGCGCGTTGTCGAGATCGCGCAGCGTCCATTCGGCGCGCTTTACCCAGTCCCGAAACTCAACCTTGGGTCGCTCGATCGTGGCGTAAGCGATGCCGAGCATCTGCAGGAATCTGCGCGCCGAATCCCTTTCGTGCAGCGGCGCCTGGTGCCGGAAGACGAGGATCGCGTCGGGCAGCGTGACCTCCACGCCGGCCTCCAGCGCGCTTTCGCAAGCCGGTGTGTCGTCTTCCGGGGTGGGGATCATGTAACCCAGTTCGGGCCATGTCCCGCCCACCACCGCATCGGGCTTGGTCCCGGTGGCCCGGTAATAATCGTTCAGCGCGGTCAGGTTCTGAACGTATAGCACATCGCCGAAGCTGGGCTCCTCTATATGAAGATAGGCAACCGCCACGTTCAGCCCGCGCTGCCCTACTTCGATGCTGCCGCCCGCGCCCAGGGGATCGTCGTTCGCATCAAGGGGATAAAGATCGCGCGGCATGAACGGAATCGACGTCGATACTTCGGGCGTCAGGCGTACTGTAACCCGCACATTCTCCAGCGCATGTGGGCCCGCGCGCACGGCGATGACGTGCAGGCCAAGGCTGCTGGTGACTTCAAGGCGCGCGATTTCGCCCGGCTCCGCCTTCACGGCCTTGCAGGTGAACGCACCGACCAGATATGCCGCCCGAAGCGCCACGCCGCCCCGTCCTTGCCGACGAATGAGTAACCACAGGGAATCGGTCGCGGAGCGAATCTCGACGTCGAGTTCGCCGAGCGGGAACGCTGCGATCGGGGCGTCGGCGCTCCGATCGCCGATACCCCGAAGCGCCAGGGCGTGTGGGCTGCCTTTGCACGTGGGCAGCTCTAGGTTCGTCGTGGCCATATCGATCCCTGAACCTGTCTGATGTTGATGGTGAATTCCCGAAAAGGTTAGCTTCGCGGATGTTAATCAACGTGCCGCCGCGATCGCGCATTGCGTTGACCGCGATCTGCGAAGCCTGAACCATGCCGAAATAGCCAATATCGAACAAACGGCGATGGTCCCCAATCGGCGTGTCGCGCAGCCAACCATAAATCCCTGCCGCGGCGGCATTGACCCAGCTGTCGATGCCGCAGGACTGCTCAAAGGCCATTCGTGCTGCCTGCCGCGAAGTGTCTGGCTCGGCGATATCCCCGGCGACGAAACTCGCGGCCGCGCCTTTCCGGTTCAGATCGCGAACGATCGTGTCCGGCGCCGCCTGATTGCGGGCGACCAGGATCACCCGTGCGCCGGCCAGTGCCGCTCGCCGGGCTGTCGCCAGCCCGATGCCGGAAGATGCGCCGGTGATGACGATCGTCTGCGCCGACAGCGGCTTGGGGTGAAAGGTCATGCTTGCTCCAGACGTTGCCGGGTGGAAAACGCCACCTGGCCATATCGGTTCAACCAGTGGCGAGCGCGTCTTCGTTGACGGTCTTGTCGGCGATGTCGGTCAGCAACTCGTCGGTCTGCGATTCTTCTTCGAGCGTCTGTTCGATCAGGCTGACGGCCTCGTCCAGACCGAGCAGCTGCGCCCAGCGCCGCAGCGTGCCATAGCGCGTGATCTCGTAATGCTCGACCGCCTGCGCCGACGCCAGCAGACCGGCGTCGAGTGCCGGGCTGTCCTTGTAATCCTCGATGATCTCTTCACCCTCGGCAACGATGCCGTCGATCGCTTCACAGGTTTTGCCGCGTGGAGTCTTGCCGATGATTTCGAAAACCTGCTGAAGGCGTTCGATCTGCCCCTCGGTCTGGTCGCGATGCGTCTCGAATGCGGATTTCAGTTCCTCCGACTTTGCCGCGCGCGCCATTTTGGGCAAGGTCCGCAGGATTTTGCGCTCTGCGTAATAGATGTCGCGCAGGGTGTCGTGAAATAGCGTTTCAAGCGTTTTATTCGCCATGGGAATGTGCCTTTGTCAGCATGTTGGAGGGGATCGCTGGCAGGGAAGGATTCGTGTGACGCCTGATCGACGCGGGCCCAGCGTCTGCGTTCGGGACCGGCCATGCTGGCAGGTCCCGCGTCGCGAACGACCGGGCATTGCCGTGCTGTTGGCCGTGCCCGACCGCGACGGACGGTCAGTATGGCGACACCCGCGCCCAACGCTGCGACGGCAGCGCCCAGCACGGCGCCGCGCACCATTGCATCCGGGCGCAGCGCCGGTTGGGGGGAATGTCCCGCACCGCTTCGGCATGGATCACGCCGGACGTGTCGATCACGTCGATACCGGCCACCCGGCGCGGATAGCCTTTGCCCTCGGGTTCGCCGCTCCGCTCGCCTCGCATTCCGCCGGGTGGGGTGCTTGTTTGGCTTGCGGGTCGGTGGTGCTTTCAAGCAGCGTCGCACCCAGGCCGGTGTCCTTCACGCTGTTCACGGGTTGCTGCCGATCCGGCGCAATCGCTCCAGATGCTGCTCGATTATCGGAACGGCAGCCGTGGCGGCCTTTTGCAACTCAGGCGTGTCGCCGCCCTCTGCATAGCCACGATGCAGCGTCAGCGCTTCCTGATGCGCCTGCATTTGCTGCGTCAGATAGGCAGAATGCAGGGCATCACCTTGCTGAGCGCGCAATTGCGCCAGCATCTGCGCGTGCTTGGGCTGGAGTGACGGGGGCGGGGGCGTGATGCCCGCCGATCGTGCGGCGCCAGTCAGCGTCTGGGTCGTTTTCTGATGATGCTGGATCATCATCCGCGCGAAATCGCGCACCGGCGCGGGGGCGTCGCTGCCCTCCACCATCTGGGAGGACTGGATCTCATACTGGTCGCTCGATGCCGCTGCGGCCAGATAAGCGGATGCGGTTGTCGGCATGGCGCTGGCTGGTGCATCGGGGTCCATCCGGGCAGCCTGGTCGGGCGTGGCATTGCCGATCGGGTCATCGGCGCAGCCCAGCAGCAACACGGCCGCCGGCAAGGCAAGTGCAATGATATGTCGCATCGTCAATCTCCTGGAAATGGGGTGGATCAGCCGCGATCAGGTGTGATCGCGTCCTCGATGGCATGGGCTGCACGGCCGAGAATGCCCTCTCCACCGCCGGTCATCTGTTGCGTCTGCGCGCCGCCGCCGGGGCGGGGGGGCGCCAATTGCGGCTCGCCGCCCAGCGGTTCCATCGGCCGATGTGAATATTGCGACTTACCGTCCAGGGACGGCCCTTCGGACCAACGGCCGGCGGGCGGCGGCGTGCCGTCGCGATTGAAGCCGAGCTGCACATAGGCGAACTCTCTATTCTCGTTTTCTTGGGGGAAACTGTTGGGGATGGGCAGATTGCCCTCCAGTCCGCCCAGTTCCTCGATCACCGCCATGAATTGCTGCTGATGATAGGTGTCGCGGGCGATCAGGTAGGACAGCATGTCCTTCATACCGGGATCGTCGGTCATGTTGTACAGCTTGGTCGCCAGCATCCGGCCGGTGCTTTCCGCCGTGACATTCGCCATCATGTCGGCGGCAAGGTTGCCGCTGGCATAGACATGGCTGCAATCGAATGGAACGCCATTGGCGTCGCTGGGCAGCGCGGTGAGCGCCGTCGACAGGACGTGGCGCATATCCATGCCGTTCAACACGGATCCGCCAGCCGCATCGGCAGCGACGTCTTCCTTGATTGACAGCGGCGCATCCTCGAGGTTGAGCGCGACTGCGGTCGCCAGCATCTCGATATGCGCGATCTCCTCGGTCGCGGTATTTAAAAGCAGGTCGCGATATTTGGCGGGTCCGCGTGCGCCCCATGCCTGAAAGAAATATTGCAGGCAGACCCTGATCTCCCCCTCGATACCGCCAATGGCCTGTTGGAGGGCGCGCGCAAAGCGAGGGTCGGGCCGTTCGACGCGAACGGGATACTGTAGCAGTCGATCGGTATAATACATCGCGATTTCCTCCGGGTGAGATGGTTTCCCTCGTTATGGCGAGTGACAGCGTTCGGGGTGCCGCCGGTTGACTGGTCGCCAAGATGTCCAGGCCCATGATAGACCTGCTCGCTCTGGCCGCCGTGCTTCGGGTTCCTGGCCCCGCCCTTGCCGGTATAGGGGGTTGGGTTAAGCGGCACCGTCGCTTTCGCTACCGGCTTTGCCGGAAGCTGGACCGCGTGTTCGATCCGGGTCGCGGGGACTCATGGCTCGCTCCTTTTGGTGTCCGTCCAAGAACCGGACAGCGAGCAAGTTGTTGCGGCGAAAAGGGAAACGCGAAATTCACAATCAGAGATGGGTTAATTGGCGGCTAATAACCGCTAGGCAGTGCGACAGGTTAATTACGTGTATCAGCCTTCCCGACTACCGGTTCAATCTTGAGTCGCATTTCAGTCGGCTTATCAGGGCTTTTGTCCGCCGAACGGCCATGCCAAGCACTTGCGAGATGGGAACTGAGCAGCCCCCACCGGGTGGTCCGGGTTGATAGTTAGTCATTGTGGTGTCCGCCGCCATTGCCGGTCGGAGGTGAAGCGAAGCGGAACCGGAGACCGGCAATGGCGGTGTCGCCGCTTTCGGGGCTGGCGGCCGGTAGCCCAGACTGCTGTGCCGCCGGACGGCGTTGTAATGGCGCCGCCATGCCTCGATCAGCACCCCGGCCTGGGCGAGGCTGTAGAAGATTTCGCCATTGAGCAGTTCGTCACGCAGCGACCCGTTGAAGCTCTCGTTATAGCCGTTCTCCCAAGGCGAGCCCGGCGTGATGTAAAGCGTCTTCACACCGATCTGCCCGAGCCAAGGGCGGACCGCGGTGGCGATGAATTCGCGCCGTTATCGGATCTGATATGTGCTGGCGAGCCCCGCTCGATGAACAGTTCTGCGAGTGCCGCCAGCACATCCTCATGGCTGTGCCGGCGCGCGACCACCAGCAATGTCGGTCGTTCCCGCCGCCAGTTCGAGCCGGATGAACGAACGGCAGATTTTGGGATCGCGTAGAACCACGCTGAACGGCTGAGATTAAGGCGCTTCGCTGACCGGCTTGTTTCCGGCAGTTGTCCGGCAGGTCATGGGCCGATTGCGGACTGACGGTTTTTAGGTGATCGCGACACGATAGCTGCCGTTGCCGGCGGTAGCTCCATCTGGCGGGTTCCGACCCAATCCTCGCCATTCATGGACAATCGGCTGCCCGGCCGTAAGCTGCCGATGCAACAGAATGGGCAACCCTATTGGTGTCGCACACGAATCCGACACCCCTTTTTCTCATCTGAAAGGGGAATCTAATGCAGTTCGCTCTTGTCGACGACGCGCGTAGCGAAGCGAGACCCGGACTTAAGGGTGTTTGCTCGACCTGCGGCGCTGCCATGGTCGCGAAATGTGGTCCGCGCATCATGCACCACTGGGCACACGCGTCCCGCGGCAATTGCGATCCTTGGTGGGAAAATGAAACGCAATGGCATCGGGATTGGAAGAACCTGTTTCCCGAAGGATGCCGGGAGCAAACGCGTACCGCCCCTGACGGCGAGATTCACCGCGCCGATATCATCACTCCAACGGGCATCGTGATCGAGGTCCAGCACTCGGCAATGACCGATGCCGAACGGCAATCGCGTGAAGCGTTCTATCAGAATCTCGTTTGGATCGTGGATGGCAGAGGCTTCAGGAATCAATTCGACCTGCACCACCTTCTACCCGACCCCGATAATGAAGAAGCTAAGGACCTTGTTTGGTACAAAGCGGCTCGTGGTATGCACGGGGCGAACAACGGTATCTTTTGGCGCCTATCGGAGAACCCGGATCACGGAAGCGGAGGGATGGTCGAGATACATGGACTGCACAAAGTCCAGCACCTCATCGAGACCTATCGCGGGCATCAGCAATATAGCTGGGTAGAGCCGCGCAGAACATGGCTGGACGCCCAGTGCCCAGTCTACATCGATTTTGGTGATGAATGGCTTTTCCAGCTTCAGCGATATGGCTTCAATAAGCTCGAATGCGTTTACCGGGTAGCGAAGAGAAAATTTCTTCACGATGCGATGGTCGAAACGCAGGCCCGCGATATTGCCACGAGATTCTACCGGATCGCAGAAAGCACCAGTGACAATCGTGCAACTTAATACCAATCTCCTCCGCAGCGTGCAGCCCCTGCCTGAAGGCGCCGGAACCTATAGGGCGACGTTAAAGGCGCATGGCCTATTCCAGACCTTCCAGTTCGTGTTGCGGCTATCGCCCGAGGTTCATCGCAGACTGGCCTCTAATCCCGGAGGAATCGTTTCGTCGGGTGATCTCCAGTTTGACCAGGCCCAGGCGTTCTCCACCTACCTGCACGAGACGGTGCATTGGTGGCAGCATATCGGTTCGACCTACGGTCTTATGCTGAGCCTGAGCTACCCTACACAGGCCCATGCCAACTACACCCGGCTAAAGAATCTGATCGCGCTGGTGGGCTTCAAGAAGTCCGTTCGACAATTGGCGGCGTCTTCGCTGGAAGGCAAAGGACCAGACACCCCGGCTGGTGAAGCGAACATTATCGTCAATAATCACTTTGATTTTGGCGCGTTTCGGGACCTGACATTCTCACACATCACCGCAAAGGCGACCGCCGAGGCCCCGCTATTCGAGTCTGTCGGTCATGCGTTTCAGATCAGCTACGCAAACAATCTATCGGTGCTTGCCAGTACCGTTGACCGGGCTTGGTCAACGATACCGCACCCGAAAGAGTGGGGGGAACCCTTTAGTCATCTGAGAAAAGCTAAAGAGCGAGGCTTCTACTACGGCTCGCCGATCGAACTCTGGCCCTTGGGAGCAAGGGAGGTGCTGGAAGGTCAAGCCTGCTTCAGCCAAATTCAGTTTCTTCATTTCGCATCCGGCGGGAGGCTCGGTTGGGATGACTTCAAGGCGCTAGGCATCCTCCACGGCATGTACCTACGCGCCTTTGAACAGTTTCTCCGCCAGTCCGGCTTGGAATGGCCGCCCAGCATCGATGACCCAACGGTTGGGCTTTTCCTGCTGATCTGCGATATGGCAATCAACTCAGGGTCCGGTTTCCCCCACCGTCTCGTGCATTTCCCGTCCTTTGTCACGGACACCGATCCCGCTGCGCGATTCGTCATGCTGTCGGCGCTGGTTCGCCTCAAATGCCCCGAGGTCGCAAACGTGGTTCGTAATTACTCGCGCGCGGAGTACGTCGAAGTCACTGAGAAACTTGCCTCGGGCCTGCTTGTCGATACGCCCCTGGCGGTGGCCAACACCTGTGCGGCATGGGCCGCTGAGGACGGGCCGTTTTCGGCCCTGATGGGTGAGCACCGAACATTCCAATACGATCCGACAAACCTTCCCGTACGGGTGATGTTCTCCCATTTCCTAGCTTTCATGCGCGATAAAGCGCTCACACCGGAGATCTTCTGTTGGCCGGGTGCATGGATGGCCGGCTTGCGGGTGCATGCGAGCGTTCAGACGCTTTTCGAGCGCCACAGTGCCTTGTTCGTCGATAAAGAAGATGATGACGGGGTTTTCCCCCGACTCCAGTCCGATCGCGACATGGACGCGGTCCAGAGAATGTTCGAGAGCTTCTATGCCGCGAACGTGACCTACGACATGACCGACCAATGGATCCGGTTGCCTGGACCGTTCACCTATGACTACCGTTGGCTCTCGGCCTCTGGCGAAAAGCCTCATATGAAGCAGTTTGCTGACCACCATTTTCAGTCCGTGTACGGTATCCATCCCGACCGGGTGACATTATTGTAGCGGTTTTACCCGCGTTTCTTGCGGCCTCACCTTTAGGCTCGGACCGCAACGGGGGCTTTTTCGCTCAAAAAGGCATGACTCGCTTAAGTCCGACCTAGCAATTTACTGACAATAAACGATTCTTCTCGCAGCAAAATTGCCATTCTGTTGCATCGACGAGCGCTTCCGGGGTTTCGATGAATAAGGCAGTCGGGCAGAAAAATCCCCAATGTCGGCCGTGCCTTCCGGCCACTTCAACAAGATGAACGACCGGCAGCTTTCAGGATCGGTGGAGCGAGCGCGGAGTGGCCGGGATTGGGGCGCATTCCCGGCCAGCAGGTTTCGACCAAAGCGGTCCGGCGGCTTATGGGCGCGGTTGCAGACTGGCGGCTTTCGGCAAAATAAGTACGATAGCAGTCTCTTCCGAGTAGACCGGATGGTTATTCGCCCCTCAGGTGTAAGCGCCGAAGATCAAAATCGGTGTCGCCAACGCCGCCGCCGCCACAGGCGCATCCCACTCCACCACAGCAGAATCGTCACCGCGCCGCCCAGGCTGACCGCAATGCGACCCGGCACACCGGCAGCGTGTCCCGAATGCAGCGCATATTGCCACGCGAAAAATGCGTCGCCGACGCTGTCGCCGCGATCGTGTCGCGCGCCGACGACCTGCCCGGTCGTCGCCGAGACATAGGTCCATAGCCGCCCCTGATTGTCCATATCCCGCGGGTCGAAGGTGCGGACGGCGTATAGTCCCTGCGACAACATCGGCCGGACGCTGTGCACCTTGCGGCCACTCTCTCTGACGCGCGCCACCGCTTGATCCAGCGTGATCGCCGGGAGCGGGCGATCCGCGCCCCTCGGCATGGCTTCGTGCAATCGCTCGCTTACCGGCGATACCAGCCGCACCGCATCGCGCGTCGCCTCCGGCCAGGCGAGCGTCAGCCCGGTTAGCGCCAGCGTCGCGGTCAGCGGCCATGCCCACATGCCCTTGGCACGGTGCCAGTCGAACAGCCGCCGCAGCGAACGGGATCGCCCCGCCAGCCGGAACGCATCGCGCCAGCGCTCCCCGCGCGGGAACGACAGGGCCAGGCCCACCAGATGATCGGCGATCCATGCCAGCGCCACCAGCCCCAGCAGCCACGCCGCGACCGGGCCGAGCAGCAGCTCGGTGTGGACGCCGTAAATCAGGTCCATCAAATGCCGCCGGTCGAGGCGCAACGCGCCTGATTCGCGCCACCCCGCGACCGCGCCCGTCGCCGGATCGGCAAAGACCTGCACGCCCATCGACGATCCGTCATCGCCGATTGCACGCCCGATCAGCCAGTGCGTCTGTCCTGGCTGACCGGCCAGTTGCACCTGCCGCGCCTCGAACCCCGGCAATGTGGCTTCAGCCCTTGCCAGCACGATCGCCAACGGCACGGGCGGCGCATCGCCGACCACCACGCGCCGCAGATCGGGATTGAGCGCGGTGTCGATCTCGTCATACCATGCGATTGAGATCCCGGTCACGCTGAGCAGCACCAGCCACAATCCCGCGACCAGCCCGAACCAGCGATGCCACAGCCTCAGCGCTTGGCGGCGCCCGCGCATCCGATCAGAAACGTACGGCAGCGGTCAGGCGGACATTGCGCCCCGGCTCCGGCAGGCCCGCCACGATTTCGTATCCGGGAATTCCGCTGTAATCGGCGACGCTGGCATGGGCGCGATATTGCAGGTCGAACAGGTTATAGACCGCCGCCTGCAACTCCAGCGTTTCGGTCCCGAATGGCTGCCAGCGCGCGAACAGGTCGACCACGGTATAGCCGGGTTTGTCGACTGTGCGCGTGCCGTCGATAAAGCCCAGTTCGGTTTCGCGGAACAGCACCTCGATATCGTTCAGATCCTCGAACCGGGTCATGCTCGCCTGGAAGCTGAGCGACGGGGACGGCGCGTAACCGGCGGTCACGTTCCAGTTGTCGCCCATCGAATTGCCCAGGGCGATCTGTTCATAACCCTCGATCCGGTTGCCGTTGAGGCGCGAGTCATAATGATTGTAGAAGCCGTCGATCGAGAAGGGGCCGGTTGTGTAGCCGGCGCGCAGCTCGACGCCTTCGGAGCGGAAACGACCGATGTTTTCGTAATAGACGCCCCCTTCAAGCGGCTGGCCCGGCGCCGGGCGGCGCGTGCCGAGCTGGTCGAGGATCACATCGTCGATCGTCATGTCGAAATAGGCTGCCGACGCCCGGAATCCGGCGGCGGCATAGCTGACGCCCGCCTCGATATTCTCGACGCGTTCAGGGACCAGGCCGGGCTGGAGCGTCAGGCGGCCGGGCCGCTGTTCGAGCGTGAAGGCATCGCCGATCTCCTTGCCGCGAAACGCCTCGGCATAGCCGGCATTCAGCTTCAGCCCCGGCAGCACCTCAAGCTGCGCGCCCGCGTTCAGGCTCAGACCGTCGCTGTCGGTCGCCTCGCCATAGGTCAGCAGATTGACGTCATAGGCGTCATATCGCGCGCCGAAACTCAGCATCAGCGGCTCGATCACTTGCCAGTGGTCCTGGATATACAGGCCCATCAGCCCGCCGCGCTCCTCGAACCGGCCCACCGCCGGGTTCCAGGCCCAGGGCTGCCACATCGCCGCGTCGCCCAGATACCGGCTGACGACGGGTCGTTGCGGTGTTCGAACCCGGCGATGACATCATGCCCGCCGCTTTGCAGCCGACCGCGCACGTCGAAGCCATAGGTTTCGATCTCTGCCCCATACAGGCCCCAGCGATCGTAACGATCCTGCGTGAACTCCGAACGGGTCCAGTATCCCGTCGCCTCGACGCCGATGCCATCAGGTCCCCGATAGCCGTAATTCAGGATGGCAGTCTGGCGCTGGCCCTCGGCGGGGAACAGTTCGGCGCCGTCGAGGACAGGCCAGTTCGGCCGCTGCCCGAACGCGCCCTGTTCGTCGCGCAGTTCATAGCTGGCGCTCAGTCGGTGTCCGCCGCCCAGTTCCCCGCCGACCTTTACGAAGCCCAGCTCCTGCGTGGCCGACGTGCCGAGCAGCTCATTGCCGTCACCATCGCGGAAGTTTTCGCGGTCGATGCGGACATAGGAGCCAAGAATGCCGATATCGTTTGTCAGCCGCGCGAACAGCGTGCCCGACACCTTGTATCCGTCGTTCGAGAACCAGCCTGCCTTGGCGATGCCGCCGATCGACTGGCCGGGCCGCAACAGGTCGTTCGGGTCGCGCGTGCGAAAGCGGACCGCGCCGCCCACTGCGCCGAACCCCGACGTCGCCTCGCCTGCGCCCGCCTGCACATCGACTGATTCGAGCAACTCTGGCTCGATGGTGACGCGGCCGACATGATGGAACAAGGTTCCGCGCTGGGGCGCACCGTCGATCGTGACGTTGAGCAGCGAATCCTCAAGCCCACGGACATAGATTTTCTGGGCGATGCCCAGTGACCCGCCGACCGAGACCGACGGCACCTGGCGAAACAGGTCGGCCAGGTCATTGGCTTGGGTCAGTTCGATGCGGTCGCGGTCGATCGCTACATCGGTCAGCGCGCCGACGACGACGATCTCATGCTCGAGCTCGTGATCCTCTATCTGACAGCGATTTCCTTCGACATCGCAGGGCAAGGGGATTGCATCCTGCGCATACGCCGCGACCGGTCCGAACGCGGCGAATGAGATCATCGATAGTAATTTATGCATGCCCGCCCCCGATCAAGCTGCGGCCTACTTATTCGCTCTTGCGACGCAATGTCAATAATGAGACACCTTTTAAGTGTGAGTTCCGCCGCGAATGTTGGAAGTTTAGGTAGAATATCTGCCGCCAAGTTTGCCCGAGCTGAGCCGCTGCGAGCCTTTCCGAAATGGAAGTGGCACCGGGAATGCGCGGCTTGCATGGCCACCTTCAGAACAAAATTTGCCAGACCGACGTCCGGGTTTGAGCGTTTGCTGTCGTGCTCATCAGCCTTAACCAACGTCCGCGTTTCGGGCGGCGTCACTAACCAACGGAACGGCTGACATTGGGGCGCCTAGCTGCCGTCACCGGCATCATGAACAAGCGTTCGTTTACGCCAGTTCGCCGCCCGATAGCGGACCGACTGCTATCCACCCTCACGAGCGCTCGAGACTCCTGACGTGCTCCCCTGAAATGTGTCCGAACTTGAGTAGAGCGCGCCTCGAAAGAGTCGGACGCGAATGAAGCGCAGCAGGTTCAGCGAAGATCAAATCATTGCCATTTCACAGAAAACGGGCTCGACTTGCGCTGAACGTCGAGCATGGTGCGGGTCGAAGAGTCGCAGCTGGCAGAGCTGCTGCCCCGGTCAGCGTGGCTGACGGGGCTTTGGGTGGTGGGAGCGGCAGTCGCGCCGCTTCCTACAGGCAAGGAGCCGACCCCCATGACGAAGCTATCCGACCTCCAGACCATCCTGCTCTCCGGCGCATCGCAGCGCGATGACGGCAATCTGATGCCCATCGCCGATGGCGTCAGCGCCGACACCAGCCGTATCGGTAAGGCCATCGGCGCGCTGATAAAGAGCGGCTATGCCGAGGAAACGTCATGTGCCCAGCCTGCGCAAGTCTGGCGGAGCGATGGAGACGTGCGGTTTGGCGCAGCGATCACCAAGGCCGGGCTTGTCGCTATCGGCATCGAGCCTGAGGGCGTCGCGCCGGCCGGCGAAGCGGGGCAGGGGACACGGTCCGGGGGCGATGCTGGAATCGCGCGGCGTACGAAGGCAGCGTTGGTGCTCGCAATGCTCCAGCGCGATCAAGGCGCAACGCTGGCCGAGCTGGTCGAGGCAACCCGCTGGCTGCCGCATACGATGCGTGCTGCTCTAACCGGCCTTCGAAAGAAGGGGCACGCTGTCGTGAAGGGCAAGCGAGATGGTGTGACCTGTTACACTGTTGGGGCTTGACCATGGCGAGGTTGGAAGGTGCCCTTAGTCGGTTGGCCGTGTTGTCGCCGGCCGAACTTCGATCCGAGTGGCAGGCGATGATGGGAGAGGCACCGCCCGACCTGCCGCCGTCGCTGCTGCGACGCGCGCTTGCTTACCGGGTGCAGGAGGAAGTGCATGGCGGCGTCCCTGCGCCCGTGCAGCGGATGCTCGACCTGCTTAGCCGCGACCCTGCGGCTCAGCCCGTCGAGCCCGAGGTCAAGCTAAAGCCGGGCACACGCCTGCTACGTGAGTGGAATGGCAGGCTGCACACTATCCAAGTCGTCGAAGATGGGCTGATCTTCGAGAACCGCCGCTACCGGTCGCTTTCGCAAGTCGCCCGCCAGATCACCGGGGCGCAATGGTCTGGACCACGGTTCTTCGGGCTCAGAAGGCCGGTCCACCCGCCACGCCGGACCGCAACGCGTGGCTAGGCGTCCGATTCGGCCTGTTGCGGCCGTGGGAAGTCGCGAGGCGCGCTGCGCGGTTTACACGCGCAAGTCGACTGAGGAAGGGCTGGATCAGGCGTTCAACAGCCTGGACGCCCAGCGCGACGCTTGTGCCGCCTATATCGCCAGCCAGAAGCATGAGGGTTGGACGCTTGTCCCCGGCGTCTACGACGATGGCGGTTTCTCGGGCGGCAGCATGGAGCGACCGGGCCTCAAGCGCCTACTCGCGGATGTAGAAGCGGGGCGGGTCGATGTTATTGTCGTCTACAAGGTCGACCGGCTGACCCGCAGCCTCGCTGACTTTGCCAAGATCGTCGAGGTGCTTGATGCGTACGGTGCCTCGTTCGTTAGCGTCACGCAGGCGTTTAATACCACGACTAGTATGGGGCGGCTGACGCTCAATGTCCTGCTCTCCTTTGCGCAGTTCGAACGCGAAGTCACCGGCGAGCGCATCCGCGACAAGATCGCTGCCTCCAAAAAGAAGGGCATGTGGATGGGCGGTCCAGTGCCGCTCGGCTATGACGTTCGCGACCGTAAGCTTGTTGTAAACGAAGCAGAGGCTGAGACGGTGCGCCTGATCTTCAAACGCCATCAGGCGGTAGGCACCATCCAGGCGCTGGTCGCCGATCTAACCGTCCGCCGGATAATCTCAAAGCGTCGCACCCTCCGGGACGGCCGAGAGACCGGAGGCGAGCCATACCGCGCAGGTGCCCTGACCCACTTGCTGCGCAACGTGCTCTATACCGGCCAGGTCAGTCACCACGGCACCATCTACGCTGGCGAGCACGACGCCATCGTCGATCGCGAGACCTGGGAGGCCTCTCAGGCACTCCTCGACCGCAGCGAGCCGCGGCCACGCACCGGGCACATCGCTATGCTCGGAGGCATGATTGAGGATGGTCATGGGCGCCGCATGACATCCGCGCACGCCAAAAAGGGAAGGCGGCGCTACCTTTATTACGTGTCTGTGCCTGACACTGACCGAGCAGAACGGGAGTGGCGCCTGCCGGCGGGCGATGTAGACACGCTGGTCCGCAACGCCGTGCTCGGTCTGTTGCGGGATCCCCTTCGTCTTGCAGGAGAGTACGGCGACGTGTCGGCGCACGCGCGGCTAGCACCAGCGTGCGCCGGCTGGGTCGATCGACTGCAGCAGCCTGCTGCCATGCGAGCGGCGCTTCAGCAGCTCGACGCCCAAGTCATTGTCGGCGCCAATCGCATCGACGTCGGGCTCAGCGCACGTGAGCTGGCCACCCTCCTCCATGTTGATGGTCTGAGCACTTCACGCGACCAGCGAATTGAGTGCGGCGAGGAGACCAGCTTGAAGCGGCGCGGGCATGAGTTGCGGCTGGTCTATGCCGCGCCCGATGCAAACCCGCCCGCCCGCGACGACCGGCTCATCCAGCTGATCGCGAGCGGACATGCTGCTTATGAGCAACTACTCGCTGGCGAAGGAAAACCGGGTACGGCAAAGCGCAGCCACCTTGTCCGGCTTGCAAGACTCCGCTTCCTGGCGCCTGATATCGTCACGGCCATCGTGCATGGCCGGCAGCCGGTCGACCTCACCAGCCGTGCGCTGCTGCGCGCCGCCGAGCTGCCGCTCGCTTGGGTCGACCAGCGCAAGGTGCTCGGATTCGCATCAGCGCACCGCAACTGACCCCATCGCGGCGGATCGCGGCGAAATCGAATCTTAGGACAGGCCAACGGCAATTAGAGACGACGAGGCATTTGCGCCGACAACGGTCGCCCTTCCGCCGCGTCTCTGTCCTCGATCAGCGAAACGCAGCCCGTGGAAAGGCGCAGAACTGCGCCGTTCTTGCGCTCAACGCGCGCCTTTGTCTCTGAGGACCAGTCACGGTGGACTGTGTGGTGCTGCCGGTGAGGATTGAACTCACGACCTCAGCCTTACCAAGGATGCGCTCTACCACTGAGCTACGGCAGCACCGAGCCCGCCTTAGCGGACAGGGGGGCGCCTATGATCGGCGCACGGGCGATTGTCAACCCGCCCAAGTGCGATCTATCGGGATCGTCATGGAAACGCCCGAAGAACGCAAGGCACGGCTGGCTCAGGCGCTGCGCGTCAACCTGCGCCGCCGCAAGGCGCAGGCGCGCGAACAGGCGGACGGCACCGTGCCGCCCGCCACACCGCCCGAATCGACGGACTGAACCGTCAGCTGATCGGCGCGCACTTGGCCGACAGCCAGGTGCGGTGCTCGTCGTCCAGCGTCGGGCCGACCTTTGCCAGCACTTCGGCGTGATAGGCGTTCAGCCATTCAAGCTCAGCCGGGGTCAGCAGCGTCGGGTTGATCAGATCGCGCTCGATCGGCACGAAGGTCAGCGTGCGGAAGCCCAGCATGGGCCGGTCGGCGCCCGCAATGTCGCGCGGTTCGATCAGGATCAGGTTTTCGATACGGATGCCGTAGCCGCCCGCCTTGTAATAGCCGGGCTCGTTCGACAGGATCATGCCCGCACGCAGCGGTTCGGTCGGGCCGCCGCCGGGATAATTGGGCGCGGCGATACGCTGTGGCCCCTCATGCACTGACAAATAGGCGCCGACGCCGTGGCCCGTACCATGGGCGTAATCGAGACCCGCTTCCCAAAGCGGGCGACGCGCAAAGCTGTCCAGATGCGCGCCGACCGTGCCATCGGGAAACAGGGCGGTGGCGACGGCGATATGGCCCTTCAGCACGCGGGTGAAGCGGTCGCGCATTTCGGCGGTCGGTTCGCCCACAGGCACCACGCGGGTGATGTCGGTGGTGCCATCCAGATACTGGCCGCCCGAATCGATCAGGAACAACTGGCCGCGCTCAATCGGCAGGTTCGATTCGTCGGTCACGCGGTAATGCGGGATTGCGCCGTGCGGGCCGGTCGCGGAAATGGTGGAGAAGGACTGGTCGAGGAGTTGCCCGGTGGCCTCCCGGCACTCGCGCAGTTTCGCCGCCGCCGACAATTCGGTCTGGCCGCCCGCGGGGGCCGCCTGTTCGATCCACTTCAGGAAGCGGATCAGCGCGCCAGCGTCACGCAACTGGGCGGCTTCATGGCCCGCGACCTCGGCAGGGTTCTTGATCGCCTTGGCCAGCACGACAGGATCGCGCACCGCCACCACCTTGGCCCCGCCCGCGTCCAGCGCGTCGAAGATCGCCGCGACCGAACCCGCCGGATCGGCGACCACCCGCTTGCCTGAATAGCCGCCCAGAGCGTCGGCAAAGGCGAGGCGCGGGTGCAGGCGGACGGCGTTGCCCAGATGGCGACGCACATCGTCGGTCAGCTTTTCGGGCGCGACGAAAAGGTCGGCGGTCGCATCGGCGTGGACGATAGCGAATGCCAGCGCGACCGGCGTGCTTTCGACATCGGTGCCGCGAATGTTGAACGCCCACGCGATCGAATCGAGCGCCGACAGCACCACCGCATCGGCGCGCTTGCTCTCCAGCCACTGGGCGATCTCGGTACGCTTGTCGGCGGCGTTGCGCCCGGCGAGATCGTCGGGATAGGCGCTGAGCGGCGCGGATGAGGGGGCGGGGCGGTCGGTCCAGATCGCGTCGATCGGGTTGGACGGTTCGGGCACCAGTTCCGCCCCCTGCGCCGCCAGTGCTGCGCGTGCTTCCTCAACCCAGCCGCGCGTGTGCAGCCACGGGTCGTATCCGATGCGCGCGCCGTTCTGCACCTGTTCGGCCAGCCATGCCGATACGCTGGTCGCGGGCACGGCGACATATTCCCAATGGTCGCCCGATACCTGTTCACGAACTTGGATCGTATAGCGGCCGTCGGTGAAGATCGCGGCCTTGTCCGCCAGCACGACGGCGCTGCCCGCAGACCCTTCAAACCCGGTCAGCCATGCCAGGCGCTGGGCATAGGCGCCGACATATTCGGACATATGCTCGTCGGTCAGCGGCACGACATAGCCGTCGAGCGACTGGCGCTTGAGCTGTTCGCGAAGGGCGGTGAGCCGGTCGGCGTGGATGGACATGGGGGAAACCTCCTTTTTCGCCTATATCGCGATGCGCACCGCCCAAGTCGAGGCGGCGGGTCTTACCGACCGGCCCCGGCGCCGCTATGTGGCGGGCATGAACGATCTTCCCCAGCCGCCCGTCGCGGCACAGCGTCCGCACAGCTTCACTGCTCATGGCTATACGATCGAGGACCCTTATGCGTGGCTGCGCGACGCAGGGTATCCGAGTGTCACCGACAAGGACGTGCTCGCCTATCTTGAGGCCGAGAACAGCTATCATGACGCGGTGATGGCGCCGCTGAAGCCGCTGTCCGACCGTTTGTTCAAGGAAATGCGTGGCCGCATCAAGGAGGATGAGGCCACCGTCCCGCAAAAGGATGGCGACTGGCTCTACTGGTCCGATTTCGAGGAAGGCGGCGAATATCGCCGCTGGTGGCGCAAGTCCGTGGGCGGCGGGGCGGACGAACTGATTCTTGACGAACCGGCGCTCGCCGAAGGGAACGAGTATTTCCGTCTTGGCGCGCTGTCGATCAGCCGCGACGGGCGGCTGATGGCCTATGCCATTGATGTCGACGGTTCCGAACGGTTCGAGGCGCGGGTCAAGGACCTGTCCACGGGCGAGCATCTGCCTGACGTGATCCCCGGCACGCTGGGCGCGCTGGTATGGACCGCCGACGGCGGCGCGTTCCTCTATACCCCCGCCAACGAACATTGGCGCACCGACCGCGTGATGCTGCACCGGCTGGGCGCCAGCGAAGATGTCGAACTGTTCCGCGAAGCCGATGAGGGGTTCCGCGTCGGCGTCAGCGAAACCCAGTCGCAGCGGTTCATCGTCATCGCATCGGGCGACCATGTGACCAGCGAAGTCTATCTGCTGCCTGCGGATAACGTGACCGCGCCGCTGCTGTGCGTATCCCCACGACAGGTGGGTCGCGAATATGATGTGGACGAGCATGACGGCACGCTGTTCATCCACACCAACGACATCGACCCCAATTTCCGGCTCGTCACCGCCACGCTCGACAATCCGGGCGAATGGGTGGAGCGGATCGCGCCCAGCCGCCAATTCTACATGACCAGTGTCGACTGTTTCCGCGACTTCTTCGTGGTGGAGGGGCGTGAGGACGGCCTCGATCAGATCGAGCTGCACCGTTACGATGGCGGCGCGCCGACGCGGATTCCTTTCCCTGAGGCCAGCTATGTCGCGGGTCTGGGCGACAATCCCGAATATGCGGTGCAGACGCTGCGCCTCGGTTACGAATCGATGGTCACGCCGGGCACGGTCTATGACTATCATGTCGGCACCGGCACGCTCGAGGTGCTAAAGGTTCAGGAAATCCCGTCGGGCTATGACCCGGCGAAATATGCCACCGAACGGGTCAAGATCACCGCGCGCGACGGGACGGAAGTGCCCTGTTCGATCGTCTATCCTGCCGGGTTTCCGCGCGACGGGTCGGGCAAGCTCTATCTCTATGCTTACGGCGCCTATGGCTATGCCGTGCCGCCGGGGTTTTCGACCAGCCGGATGAGCTTCCTCGACCGGGGGGTCGCCTTTGCCATCGCACATATCCGGGGCGGCGACGATCTGGGCCAGCAATGGTATCTGGACGGCAAGCTGACCAAGCGCACCAACAGCTTCACCGATTTCGTCGATGTGGCGAAGGGGCTGATCGAGCGCGGCTTCACCAGCACGGGCAATATCGCCATCGCCGGGCGGTCGGCTGGCGGCGAACTGATGGGCGCGGTGGTCAATTCGGACCCCGAATTGTGGCGCGTCGCGGTTGTCGATGTGCCGTTCGTCGACGTGCTGAACACGATGATGGACGCCACCCTGCCGCTGACGCCGGGCGAATGGCCCGAATGGGGCAACCCGATCGAGGACAAGGCGGCGTTCGAGCTGATCCGGTCCTATTCCCCCTATGACAATGTGAAGGCGCAGGATTATCCCGCCATGTGGATCGGCGGCGGGCTGAACGACCCGCGCGTCACCTATTGGGAGCCGGCCAAGTTCGCCGCAAAGCTGCGCGCGATGAAGACCGATGACAATGTCCTGGTGCTCAAGACGCAGATGGGTGCGGGCCATGGCGGCAAGTCGGGCCGGTGGGAAAGCCTGAAGGAAGCGGCGGAAGAAAACGCCTTTGTCCTGTGGCAATTGGGGGTCGAGCAACCCGAATGATCGCGATGCTTGCCCGGCGACCCTATGCGGTGCTGCTGATCGCGGGTGCGCTGTCGGCCACCGGCTTCGCGCCGCTTCAGCTGTTTCCGGTCACGCTCGCCGCGCTCGCGCTGCTTTTGTGGCTGGTGCATGAGGCGCCGGGGCTGAAGGCGGCGTTGCTTCGTGGCTGGGTTTTCGGGGTTGCCCATTTTACGGTCGGCAACAACTGGATTCAGCACGCCTTCGATTATCAGGACAAGATGCCGCCGGCGCTGGGTTATCTGGCGGTGGTGCTGCTAGCACTTTACCTTGCCATCTATCCGGCGATGGCGGCGGGGCTGGCGTGGCGGCTGGCATCGCCGCGTGCGGTTGGCGACGCGCGAACCGCGCCGGGGGGCAGCTATGTGCTGGTCTTTGCCGCCGCCTGGATCGCGACCGAATGGCTGCGCGCGACGATGTTCACGGGCTATGCCTGGAACCCGGTTGCCGTAATCTGGCTGCCGCTGCTCAGCGTGGCGCGGATCGCGGCATTTGTCGGCACCTATGCGCTGTCGGGTATCACCGTTGCAGTCGCGGGCGCGCTGATGCTGCTGATCGGGTGGCGGCGCTGGCGGATGCCGGTGGTCACGGCGGCGGGGCTGCTGCTGGCCGGGGTCTTCGCCTCGGCCCAGCCGGTGCCGGGGCGGGTCGGTCCCGATACGCCGCATGTTCGCGTCGTCCAGCCTAATGTCGGGCAGGGCGCGATGCAGGACGGCGATTACGACCCCCGCATCCTTCAGGCGATGATCGACCATTCGGGCACGCCGCAGCGTCACCCGCGCCTGATCGTGTGGCCCGAAGGCGCGGTGAACTATTATCTTGAGGATGGGTATCCGCAGGACTGGTACTGGAAGGGCACGGCCCCCGTCACCCGCGGGCGTATCGCCGCGCTGCTCGGCCCGCGCGATATGGCGCTGGTCGGCGCGACCGCGATCGAGTTTGACGGCAAGGGCGAGCTGGCGGGTGCGGGCAACAGCATCTTCGCCATCGACCCCGCCGGGCGGCTGGGGCCGCAGCGTTACGACAAGGCGCATCTGGTCCCTTACGGCGAATATCTGCCGATGCGCCCCATTCTGTCCAAGATCGGCCTGTCGCGACTGGTTGCGGGAGAGATCGACTATCTGCCCGGACCGGGGCCGCAGACGCTGGAAGTGCCCGGTTTCGGTGAGATCGGGATGCAGATCTGTTACGAGATCATCTTTTCAGGCGAAGTCGTCGACCGCGCGCATCGCCCCGACATGATCTTCAACCCATCGAACGACGGCTGGTTCGGCGCGTGGGGGCCGCCCGAACATCTGGCGCAGGCGCGATTGCGCGCGATTGAGGAGGGGCTGCCCGTTATCCGATCCACCCCCACCGGTATTTCGGCGGTGATCGACGCGCGCGGCAAGCTGGTCGCGTCGATCGGAATGGACCGGGCCGGCGCGGTCGAAGTGCCGATCCCCGCGCCGCTGCCCGCGACCGTGTTCGCCCGGATGGGCAACTGGATGGCGGCGATCGTCGCGCTGGTGTTGCTGGGGCTGGCGATTGCCATTCGCCGCCGTCCGCGTTAGTGCCAAATATAACCATAGCTTTATATCTTGAAGTCCGGCCCGTGGCCGGGGCGAAGTGACGGGGAACCCATGCGCGACAATTATCTCTTCACCTCTGAATCGGTGTCTGAAGGCCATCCCGACAAGGTCGCGGACCAGATTTCGGACGCGGTCGTCGACCTGTTCCTGTCGCGCGACCCGGTTGCCCGCGTTGCGTGTGAAACGATGGTGACGACCCAGCGCATCGTTCTGGCCGGCGAAGTCCGCGCGAACGAGGACGTGTTCCCCAGCCTGGCCGAAATCGAGCAGGCCGCGCGCGATACCGTCCGCCGCATCGGTTACGAACAGCACGGCTTTCACTGGCAGACGGCCGAGTTCGCCTGCCACCTGCACGGCCAGTCCGCGCACATCGCGCAGGGTGTCGATGAAAGCGGCAACAAGGACGAAGGCGCCGGCGATCAGGGCATCATGTTCGGCTTTGCCTGCGACGAGACGCCGGAGCTGATGCCCGCGACGCTGTATTATTCGCACCGCATCCTCGAAAAGATGGCGGCCGACCGTCATGCGCGCGTCGTCGACTTCCTCGAACCCGACGCCAAGAGCCAGGTGACGCTAAAGTACGAAAACGGCATCCCCACCGGCGCGACCGCGCTGGTCGTGTCGACTCAGCATACCAAGGCGCTGTCGAGCGACGCGGGCCAGAAGCGCCTGCGTGATTATGTGATGACGGTGTTTGAAGACGTGCTGCCCAATGGCTGGCTGCCCGCCGACCAGTCGCAGATTTATGTCAACCCGACTGGCCTGTTCGAAATCGGCGGCCCGGACGGCGACGCGGGGCTGACCGGCCGCAAGATCATCGTCGACACCTATGGCGGCGCGGCGCCCCATGGCGGCGGCGCGTTCAGCGGCAAGGACCCGACCAAGGTCGATCGTTCGGCTGCCTATATCAGCCGCTATCTGGCGAAGAACGTCGTCGCGGCGGGACTGGCCAAGCGCTGCACCATCCAGCTTTCCTATGCCATCGGCATTGCCGAGCCGCTGTCGCTGTATGTCGACACGCACGGCACTGGCACGGTGGACGAGGCCAAGATCGAAGCGGTTCTGCCCAAGCTGGTGCGCCTGACGCCCAAGGGCATCCGCATGCATCTGGGCATGAACAAGGCGATCTATCAGCCGACCGCCGCTTACGGCCATTTCGGTCGCAAGGCGGAAGGCGACCTGTTCACCTGGGAACGCACCGACCTGGTCGACGCGCTGAAGGCCGAACTGGGCTGATCCCGGCATCAATTGAATGACATGGAAAGGGGCCGGGCGACCGGCCCCTTTTTCGTGCGCACACGGTCCCGCCAAACGCACGCGCGCTCGCAAAGCTATGCACGAACCTTGCCAATCGATGGTAAAGGGACGAAAAGGCGCCGGTAACCGGGATGAAGTGAACCGATGGACGACCTCAGCACGATCGAAGCCGCCCCGCCGATCGCCGAGGCGCCGAGCGACACCGGCCTGGCCGTCGTCTCGATCGCCAAGGCGTATGACAAGCGCGTCGTGCTGACCGACGTGTCGCTGAACGTCGCGCGTGGCGAAGTCGTCGGCCTGCTCGGCCCCAATGGCGCGGGCAAGACGACCAGCTTTTACTCGGTAATGGGACTGGTGAAGCCCGATTCGGGCCGGATCATGCTGGATGGTGAGGATATCACCGCGCTGCCCATGTATCGCCGGGCGATTTTGGGCCTTGGCTATCTGCCGCAGGAAACGTCGATCTTTCGCGGGCTGACGGTCGAGAAGAATATCCTCGCCGTTCTCGAACTGGCCGAACCGGACAAGGCGGCGCGCGGCGCCAAGCTGGACAGGTTGCTGGACGAATTCGGCCTGACGCGGCTGCGCGACGCGCCCGCCATGGCGCTGTCGGGCGGTGAGCGCCGCCGCGCTGAAATCGCCCGCGCGCTGGCGGCCGACCCGTCGATCATGCTGCTCGACGAACCCTTTGCCGGCATCGACCCGATTTCGATCGCGGACATTCGCGATCTGGTGAAGGACCTGAAACAGCGGTCGATCGGCGTGCTGATTACCGACCATAATGTCCGCGAGACGCTGGACATCGTCGACCGCGCATACATCATCTATGACGGGCGCGTGCTGTTCACCGGCAGCCCGGCCGAACTGGTCGCGGACGCCAATGTGCGGCGCCTGTATCTGGGCGAGGGTTTCTCGCTCTAGCGTCATGCCCGTGACAGGCCGCCCATGAGCCTCGCGCCACGCCTCGATCTTCGCCAGACGCAATCGCTGGTGATGACCCCGCAGTTGCAGCAGGCGATCAAGCTGCTGGCGCTGTCGAACCTTGAGGTCGAAGGCTTCATCGCCGAAGAGATCGAGAAAAACCCGCTGCTGGAGGCCGCTCGCGACGATGACGGCGGCGGCGGGCCGGACGGCGATGCGGGGGACGCGCCTGCGCCCGTGCGCGACGAACCGGCGTCCGCCGACGAACTGCTCAGCTTTGGCGAGGGGGCGGGGGAGGCCAGCCTCGACGTCGATCTGGCCAGCGAAGCCTTTCACCACGATTCGCCCAGCGACTCGATCGGCGGCCTGGACGGGTCGCTTGGTCTGTCGGGTACCGGCGCGGGCGGCGTTGACGGGGAGGGGGTCGATTTCGATAGCTTCGCCGCCGCCGACATCAGCCTTCAGGACCATCTGACGGCACAGGCCGGCGCAATCATCGCCGGGCCGGACATGTTCATCGCCGCGCATCTGATCGACCAGATCGACGAATGCGGATATCTGGGCGTCAGCCTGCTGGATGTGGCCGACCGGCTGGGCGTGCCGCTGGTGCGGGTGGAGGGGGTGCTGGCGCTGATCCAGACCTTTGACCCGACCGGCGTCGGCGCGCGCAGCCTGGCCGAATGTCTGGCGCTGCAGGCCAAGGACGCGGACCGGTACGATCCGGCCATGGCACGGCTGATCGACAATCTCGACCTACTGGCACGCGGCCAGATCGCGCAGTTGCGCCGCATCTGCGGGGTCGATGAGGACGATATGGCGGACATGATCCGCGAATTGCGCGATTATGATCCGAAGCCCGGCTGCCGATATGGCGGCGAATCGGTGCAGACGGTGGTGCCCGACATTTTCGTCGCGCGCCGGGGGGCGGGATGGGCGGTGGAGATCAACGCCGCGACGCTGCCCCGCGTGCTGCTGAACCGCGCCTATTATGTCGAATTGTCGGCGGCCAAGCAGGACAAGGCGTCGAAAAGCTGGCTGTCCGATTGCCTTGCCAGCGCCAACTGGCTGGTGAAGGCGCTGGACCAGCGGCAACGCACGATCATCAAGGTCGCGACCGAGATCGTGAAGCAGCAGGAGGCGTTCTTCCTCCACGGCGTCGCGCATCTGCGCCCGCTGACGTTGGCGCGCGTGGCCGAAGCGATCGAGATGCACGAATCGACCGTCAGCCGCGTAACCAGTAACAAATATCTCAGCTGCGCACGCGGCGTGTTCGAGCTGAAATACTTCTTCACCTCCGCCATCCAGTCGGCCGATGGCGGTGACGCGGTTTCGGCGGAAGCAGTGAAGAGCGCGATCCGAGCGCTGATTCAGGCCGAAGATCCGAAGAAGATCCTGTCCGACGATACGCTGGTCGACCTGTTGAACGCCAAGGGGTTCGATATCGCGCGGCGCACCGTCGCCAAATATCGCGAATCGATGGGGATCGGCAGCTCGGTCCAGCGCCGCCGGCAAAAGGCGCTGGCGGGCGCATCCTGAGCGGCGGGCGTTTTCCGGGCGTGCAGTTCGGGGAACGCGCGGTATAGACCTGCCCATGCCCGAACCAGACCGCACGACCCCGCCCTTTCGGCGGTGGACGCCCGCGCGCTATCGCGCACTCCTTCGTACGCAAGGACCGGGGTCGGTCCAGTTCCGCACGCGCGTCGCGGTGCTGACGGGGGCGATTGCGGTCGGGATCGTCGCCATCCTGTTTGCGCAACTGGCCGATGCCGCGGGCGAGATGTTCGAGCATATGGTGAGCCAGTGGTGGTGGATGCCGCTCGTCCTCACTCCGCCCGCCTTCATGGCGCTGGCCTGGTTCACGCGCCGGTTCGTCCCATTTGCGCGCGGTTCGGGCATCCCATAGGTGATTGCCGCGCGCGACGATCCCGATGCGGCGACGCGCACGCTGATTTCCGTCCGAACCGTTGTCGCAAAGGCGGCGCTGACCATCGGCGCAGTGCTGACCGGCGCGTCGGTCGGACGCGAAGGGCCGACGGTGCAACTTGCCGCCGCCGTGATGGGCGTCAGCCACCGCATCATGCGCGTGCCCCTGCGCGCGCCGGTCGTCATCGCGGGCGGCGCAGCGGGCGTGGCAGCGGCGTTCAACACGCCGCTGGCCGGGTTGCTGTTCGCCATTGAGGAACTGGCGTCCGCCTATGAACAGCGTGTCACGCTGCTGGTGCTGTCGGCCATCGTCATTGCGGGCATGGTCGCCCAGTCGGTGATGGGGGATTATGTCTATTTCGGCGTGATCGGCGCGCATATGTCAATTGGCGCGGCGCTGGTGATCGCGCCGATCGCGGGCGTTGCGGGTGGGATGGCAGGCGGCGGGTTCGCGCGACTGGTGCTGGCGATCGCCACGGGCACCAATCGCGTCGCGGCGTGGAGTCGCAGGCGGCCGGTGGTTTTTGCCGGGATTTGCGGAGCGGTGGTCGCCGCGCTGGGCGTGGTCACAGGGCTGACCTGGGGCACTGGATATTCGGCGGCGCGGGCGATGATCGTCGGTGTCGATGCGCCTGCATGGTTCGGCCCGGCCAAGTTCGTCGCGACACTGGCGACGGCGGTGGCGGGCATTCCGGGCGGCATTTTTGCGCCGTCGCTGGCGGTAGGGGCGGGCGTGGGCAATCTGCTGCGCGAGATTTTCCCCGGCCAGTCCGCCTCGGCCATCGTGATCCTGGGCATGGTCGGCTATTTCGCGGGCGTGGTACGCGCACCGCTGACCGCAGTGATCATCCTGTCGGAGACGACCGCCAGCCGGGGCCTGATGCTGCCGATGTTCGCCACCGCCTTTGTTGCGGATGCCGCCAGCCAGTGGGTGTGCCGCGAAAAGCTGTATCTGGAGCTGGCCCGCACATTTACCGCTACCCCGCGCGGTAGCGAGGACAAACCGATCGAGCGCTGAGTAGCGGGCACAAACGCCGACGGCGGGCGCACCCATCGGGTGGCCCGCCGTTGCGGCCGTTCAGCGTGTCCGGCGGATGCCGGACGACAGCTTACTTGATCTTCGCTTCCTTAAACTCGACATGCTTGCGCACGACGGGATCGTACTTGCGGAAGCTCATCTTCTCGGTCTGGTTGCGGGGGTTCTTCTTGGTGACATAGAAGAAACCCGTGTCGGCGGTGCTCACCAGCCGGATCTTTACAGTGGTCGGCTTGGCCATGGCCCAATCCTTCGAATACGATCAAAAATGCGAAAAGCGGCGCGCGACCGCGCCGCTGTCAGACGCGGGCGCATGCGTGATCGTCATCGCTTTGTCAAGCGAAACGGGGCGGACCGCTGCCGTAGCCGGGTTCTAGCCCGGCGGTCGGACCAGTGCAAATCGACGCTTCGAACGCAGCCTTTGTAGCTGTTTTGCGTGGGTTTTGCCGCGTCCACCGCGGTGGGCTGCGCGCCGAGGCTTTGCGATCTGTACGGTGCGTGCACTCGACGAACTCTTGGCGGGCAGGGCATCGGGGGTCGGTCGCTGATGTCGATTCGGGTCGCTGGGGAACCGGAATCGGCCATGATGCGCTTCGATTGATCTGATGGAGCGATCAGCCCGATCGGGGATTTGAGCCACCGATTGGGAGCAAATCGCCCGCGAATTCGTTATGCAAACGAATCGAAAATCAAGCCAATGGAGCAGCCGACATGGCCGACAAGACCGCGCCCGAACTGAAGACCCCCACCGATCTCAAGCCCAACGATGCCAAGACCGTGGCCGACGCGCTGAACGGCATTCTGGCGGACAGCTATGCGCTGTATATCAAGACCAAGAATTTTCACTGGCACGTCTCTGGCCCGCATTTCCGCGACTATCACCTGATGCTCGACGAGCAGGCGGCACAGATTCTTGCCACCACCGATGCGATTGCCGAGCGGGTTCGCAAGACCGGCAACACCACGCTGCGCTCGATCGGTGACATTGCGCGTCGCCAGTCGATCAGGGACAATGACGCCGATTTCGTGTCGGCCGCCGACATGCTGACCGAGTTGCGCGAAGACAATCTGAAGCTGGTCGAACTGCTGCGCGAGGCCAAGGACATTGTCGACGAGGCAAAGGACAATGCCACCAGCGGCATTCTGGACGACTGGACCGACGAGGCCGAGGAGCGCGCCTGGTTCCTGTTCGAAACCAGCCGCAAGGGTTGATCCAGCCGCCACGTGTCGCCCGGCATGCACATGCAGGGGCGGCCACCGCCGGAACCATCACGGCCTTGACGCGCTTGCCCTTCAACAGTGGGAGAAAAGCAATGATTCGGTGGGCCGTGATTTTTCTCGTCATCGGACTGGTGATGGCGGTACTTGGCTTTGGCGGCATCGGTGGCGCGTTCATCGACATTGCCAAAATTCTGTTCTTCATCGCCGTCGCGATCTTCGTCGTGCTGCTGATCCTGGGTGTGATCGCGGGCAAGAAGATCTCGGGCGGATGATGCAAGGCCGACCTGAGCGGCGATGAGGGCATTTGCCGACCTGCTCGACCGGCTGATTTACACCCGGTCGCGCAATGCCAAGCTCAACCTGATCGCCGATTATCTGCGCGCCACGCCCGATCCCGACCGGGGTTGGGCGCTGGCGGCGCTGACGGGCGAGATCGACCTAGCGGCGGTAAAGCCCGCAATGATCCGCGCTTTGATTGCAGAGCGGGTGGACCCCGTGCTGTTTGCGCTCAGCCGCGACTTTGTCGGCGATACGGCGGAAACCGTGGCGCTGCTATGGCCCGAGCCGGCGGAGAAGCGGGTGGCCAACGCCGAAGCGCTGACGGTCGCGCAGGTGATCGACCGGCTGACGACGCTGAGCCGCAGCGACGCACCCGCCGTGCTGGCCGATATGCTCGACCGGCTGGAATCCGATGAACGCTATGCCCTGCTGAAACTGGCGACCGGCGGCCTGCGTGTCGGTGTGTCGGCGCGGCTGGCCAAGACGGCGCTGGCGCAGGCGTTCGGCTTGGATGTCGATGCTGTGGAGGAGGTGTGGCACGGCCTGTCCGCCCCCTATGCCCCGCTGTTCGACTGGGCGGAGGGGCGCGGCGCACAGCCGGCCGCCGCCGATGTGCCCGTCTTTCGCCCCTTCATGCTGGCGCATCCGCTGGAGGACGCCACGGTCGACTTGGCCGATTACGCCGCCGAATGGAAATGGGACGGGATCCGCGTTCAGATCGTCCATGTCGCGGGTCAGACTCGGCTCTACAGCCGGGCGGGTGACGACATCACCGGCAGCTTCCCGGAAGTCGCCGCCGCGTTCGAGACGCCCGGCGTGCTGGACGGCGAATTGCTGGTAAAGGGCGAGGTACAGGGCGGGGAGGCGGCAAGTTTCAACGCGCTGCAACAGCGGCTGGGGCGCAAGGTGGTGTCGGCGCGGATGCTGGCCGATTACCCCGCCTTTGTCCGGCTGTACGACATTCTGTTCGACGGCGCCGAAGACCTGCGTGCCCTGCCATGGCGGAAGCGACGCGCGCGGCTGGAGGCGTTCGTGCCGCGCCTTGATAACGATCGCTTCGACCTGAGCCGTGTGATCGACGCGGCCGACTTCGACGCGCTGACCGAAATCCGCAGCGGCGCACGCGACTCGGCGATCGAGGGTGTGATGCTCAAGCGGCGCGACAGCCCCTATGTCGGCGGGCGACGCGTTGGCCTGTGGTACAAATGGAAACGCGATCCGCTGACCGCCGATTGCGTGATGATGTACGCCCAGCGCGGCAGCGGCAAGCGGTCCAGCTTTTACAGCGACTATACGTTCGGCTGCTGGACCGAGACGGGGGAGTTGCTGCCCGTCGGCAAGGCCTATTCCGGGTTCACCGATGAGGAGCTGAAGTGGCTGGACCGATTTGTGCGCAACAACACGGTCAACCGCTTCGGCCCGGTACGGGAAGTCGAGAAGTCGCTGGTGCTGGAAGTGGCGTTCGATTCTATTCACGATTCGAAGCGGCATAAATCGGGGTTGGCGATGCGCTTTCCCCGGATCGCGCGCATTCGCCGTGACAAGCCCGCGCACGAGGCCGACCGGATCGACACGCTGCGCCGGATGATCAGTTGAAGCGGCTTACAGCCCAGCTTCGACCGCGAGCCGGACCATTTCCGCCGACCGGCTGATACCCAGCCGTTCCATGACAATGGCCCGGTGCATCTTCACCGTTTTTTCCGACAGGCCCAGCACGCCCGCGATCTGCTTGTTCAACAGGCCCTTGGCGACCAGCATCAGCACTTGGCGCTGACGTTCGGACAGTGCCTTGATGCTCTCCGCCGCCTTGATCCGGCGGCTGGTGGAGGGGCCCGGCGTTCCTTCGGGCAACTCGACCTGCGAGCCGACGAACCAAGCGAGGTCGCCTGCATCGTCGAACATCGGCGCGACCACCACGGCGTTGCGAAAGGGCGTGCCGTCACGCTTGTAGTTCAGGATTTCGACCAGCACGGGCCGCTGCTCGCGTACGCCGCTGCGAATTTCCTCGGTCAGCCACGGCTCGGTCCCGTTGCCTGCCAGAAAGCGGCAGTTGCGGCCCACGATTTCGTCGCGCGAATAGCCGGTCAGCGCGCAAAATGCCTCATTACAGGCAACGATCGGATTGTCGGGCAGCCGAGGATTGGAAATCACCGACGCAATCGGGCTGCCGGCGATCATCGCCTCGACCGCAGGATCGGTCATTTGCAACGCTGAAACATGGCTCGCCATGAGGCTACAATAGGTTCGAACGCGAACTTGTTCCAGTAGCGTCACGCTGTGTGCATGACGCCGCGGCTCAGCGGCGTTCGGGCACCGTGAAGCGACCGGTGACGCGCCCGCTTTGCCGGACAACCCCATTTTCGCCCGTCGCGCCGCCGCCGCTGCCGACGGAGGAGCCGTCGATCACCGCGCGGCCCGTGTCCAGGTTGATCGACAGCCGCCCGCCGGTGACGGTATTGGTCCCTTGCGTCAGCGACACGCCGCCCAGCATGGTGATGACGCGGCGATTGAGGTCATAAACGCCATATTGCGCGCGCGCCCGCTGATCAGGGCGAACCACCGTAACCCCGCCCGAAGCATCGAGTCGCGACACCTGCGGGCTGCCGCCCACGACCTGTCCGGTATAGGCAACGGTCACCCGGTCCGCCGTCAGCGTCAGGTTCGACTGGCGGATGTTCACGCCCCCCGACAGCACGGCGCGGTTGGCGCGATCCTGCAACTCGATGGCGTTCGCGGCAAAATCGATCGGCGCGTCCGAATTATGGCGTTGCGCGACCGCCGCGCCGGGCGTGAGGGCACCGGCGACCAGCACAAGGGCGAGGGGGGCGAGCGCGCGTGTCATTACCGGCTATTTGCGCCATTCGGGACGATCTGCAAGCGGGCATTGCCGACGATCCGCACGGTTCGTGCCTCCAGATCGGCTTCCAGACGGTCGCCGCTGAAATTGCCCTGCGGTGTGGAACCGGTCACCGAACCGCCCGAACGCAGGCGGCGGGCGCGCAGGTCGAGCGTCGCATCGCGCGTGTCCAGCTTGTATCCGTTGGCCGCGCGTACTGCGATCGGTCCGTCGACCGCGACGCGATCGGTTTCCATGTCATAGCGTCCCTGCGGTGCGCGGATCGTTGCCGGGCCGTCGGACAGTTCGATGCCGGCGGCAAGGTCCTGAAGCCGGACGACTCGCTCGGCCGAGCTTTTCTGGACCGCCGAACCGGCGTCGATCTCGAACGCGCGGCCTTTGTCGTCGGCGCCGCGATAGCGCGCGGACTGAATCCGCATGCGTTCGGCGGCGACATCGACCTTGTTCTTGTCGAGCACGAACGACACGTCGCCGCCCATGAACAGTGGCGCCATGACCAGAAACGCCGCCAGAATGCCGATGCCCATGGGCAATACCACCTGCAACACCCGCACCAGCGCATCGTGCCGGCTGCCGGGGGCGGCCCAGCGCTGGCGCGCGGTGCGGATGCGGACGGCGGTTTCGGACATCGGCTCTCCGGTCGGTCAGGCGTGGGCGAAGATGTCGGTTTCCGGCCAGCCGGCCAGATCCAGCTCGGCTCGGTGCGGCAAAAAGTCGAAACACGCCTGCGCCAGCGCGGTGCGCCCCTCACGCGCCAGCCGCTTGTCGAACTCGGCCTTCAGCGCGTGCAGGAAACGCACGTCCGACGCGGCATAATCCTTTTGCGCGTCGGACAGTTCGGGCGCGCCCCAGTCGGACGATTGCTGCTGCTTGGAAATGTCCTGCCCCAGCAGTTCGCGCACCAGTTCCTTCAGTCCATGACGGTCGGTGTAGGTTCGTACCAGCCGCGACGCGATCTTGGTGCAGTAAACCGGCGCGGCCACGACGTTCAGATAATGGCGGATCGCCGCCAAGTCGAAACGGGCGAAGTGATACAGCTTCAGCCGGTCGGGGTCGGCCAGCACCGCACGCAGATTGGGCGCGGCATAATCGCTGTCCGGGCCGAAACGCACCAGATGCTCATCGCCCGAACCGTCAGACAGCTGCACCACGCACAGCCGGTCGCGCGGGGTGATCAGGCCCATGGTTTCGGTATCGACGGCAATCGACGCACCCGGCGCGAACACATCGGCGGGCAGGTCTTCCTCATGGAAATAAACGGTCATCGTCGCGCCATAGGCGGTGCGGGGCGCAGGCTCAATGGCCCGCGCCCGACTTGGCGCGTTCCCGCCGCCGCCGGGCGAAGATGTTGAGCATCTCCACCCCAGCCGAAAAGGCCATGGCGGTATAGATATAGCCCTTGGGAATATGCGCACCGAATCCTTCGGCGATCAGCACCATGCCGATCATCAGCAGGAAACCCAGCGCCAGCATGACGACCGTCGGGTTGCGGTTGATGAAATTGGCCAGCGGATCGGCGGCGACCAGCATCACGGTGACCGCCGCGATGACGGCGACATACATGATCTCGACATGCTCGGTCATGCCCACGGCGGTCAGGATCGAGTCGATCGAAAACACGATGTCGAGCAGGATGATCTGCACGATCGCGGCGGTGAACCCGATCTCGACGGCGCTGCGCGTCTTGTCGAGCAGTTCGGGGCTTTCCTCCGAATCGATCGAATGGTGGATTTCCTTGGTCGCCTTCCACATCAGGAACAGGCCGCCAGCGATCAGGATCAGGTCGCGCCACGAAAATTGCGTCTCGAAGCTGGGTTCGCCGTGCGCGCCGACCGGTCCGGTCAGCCCCAGGTCAAAGACTGGCTGGGTCAGCGCGACGATCCACGCAATCGCGGTCAGCAGCAACAGGCGCATGACCAGCGCCAGCCCGATGCCGACCCGGCGCGCCTTTTGCCGCTGCGCCTCTGGCAGCTTGTTCGACAGGATCGATATGAAGATCAGGTTGTCGATGCCGAGAACGACTTCCATCACGACCAGCGTGACGAGCGCGGCCCAGGCGGCCGGATCGGCGATGAGGGTGGCGATATTGTCCATAAACTCCATGATCCGTGCAGTTGCCGCGACGAAACCCCATTGGCACGCAATGTTCCACGAATTGGCGGCTTTACGACGATTTCGTTCGCGGTCACCGAAAATTTGGGCTATGCGAAGCCGTGAGGCGCGCGGATTCTGTGCGCCCGGACACCTGCGTTCTTCGTCCGGCGCTTGGGTTACATGGATTTCAGACGGGCGAAGCGGGAAGACGAACAGGGCATGAGTTTCGATCGAGGGCGCCGCGACGGGCGCGGTGGACGCGGCAAGGACAAGCGCGAATTCTTCGGCGGCGATGAGTTCGGCGGCGGCGGCGGTGGCGGCTTCGGCGATCGCGGCTTTGGCGGCGGTGATCGTTTCGGCGGCGGCGGCGGCTTTGGCGGCGGTGATCGTTTCGGCGGTGGCGGCGGCTTTGGCGGCGGCGGTGGCGGTGGCTATCGCGGCGGCGGTGGTGGCGGCTTCGGCGGCGGCGCTGGTGGTGGCGGCGGCTTCGGCGGCGGTCGCGGCATGCCCCCCCAGGTCGTTGGCGAGGGCAAGGGCGTCGTCAAGTTCTTCAATGGTCAGAAGGGCTTTGGCTTCATCGTCCGTGACGATGGGGGCGAGGACGTTTTCGTTCACATTTCGGCTGTCGAGCAGGCCGGTCTCGTCGGTCTGGCCGAAGGCCAGCCGCTGGGCTTCACGCTGGTCGACCGCGGTGGCCGCATCTCGGCCACCGAGCTGAAGATCGAAGGCGAGCCGCTGCCCGTGACGGGTGGTGGCGCGGCTGCGCCCCGTGCCGATCGTGACGCCGGTGGCGCGCGCGGTGGCCCGCAGCGCCAGCTGACCGGTGAGCGTGCATCGGGTACGGTCAAGTTCTTCAACGCGATGAAGGGCTTTGGCTTCATTCAGCGCGACGATGGTCAGCCGGATGCGTTCGTGCACATCTCGGCCGTTGAGCGGGCGGGCATGCCGACCCTGAACGAAGGCGACCGGCTGGAGTTCGAACTGGAGGTCGATCGTCGCGGCAAGTACGCGGCCGTGAACCTTCAGCCCGTTCAGTAACGAAACGGTCGGTCAGGCACGCATGATGCGCGCCAGAGCGATCCTGCGAATCGCCGCGCCGGTTTTTGCCGGCGCGGCGTTTTCGTTTGTTCCGGTCTCCACACAGGCGACCGGGGTTCAGGAATCGACCCCCGCCATCACTTGCCCGGCGCCTGCGCTGGAAGGGGTGCGGGTGCTGGCGCAGATGCCGCACGATGCGGGCGCCTTTACCCAAGGGTTGCTGTGGCACCGCGACGCGCTGTTCGAAAGCACGGGGCAGGAGGGGCGCTCCAGCGTCCGCCGCGTCGATGCCGCGACAGGCCGCGTTCTGATCCACCGCGCGCTACCCCCCGATCAGTTCGGAGAGGGGCTGGCGCGCATCGGCAACGAACTTGTCGCACTGACCTGGACCAGCGGCATCGCGCATCGCTTCACCGCCGACACGCTGAAGCCGGTCGGCAGTTTCCGCTATTCGGGCGAGGGCTGGGGCCTGACCAGCGATGGCCACCGCTACATCCGCTCCGACGGCAGCGACGCGCTGATTTTTCACGATCCGGTCAGCTTCGCCGAAACGGGTCGGGTGCGCGTGACGCTTGCGGGCACGCCGGTGCCGCAGCTGAACGAGCTGGAATGGATCGACGGACAGGTGCTGGCCAATGTCTGGCACGCCAATGTCATCGTCGCGATTGATCCGCAGACGGGGTGCATCACGCGCCGCTTCGACCTGTCGCCGCTGGTAGCGCGGGTGCCGCGGCCCAATTCCGAAGCGGTGCTGAACGGCATTGCGTGGGACCCGGCCAAGAAGCGGTTGTTCATTACCGGCAAAAACTGGCCCAGCCTGTTCGAAATCGCGCTGCCGGACCCGAAATGAGGGTCGGGGCGTTGCCCCCGAAACATCGGGAGGCGACATGGGCAAATTGATCGACGGCGAATGGCATGGCGACGGGGCAGTCGCGCCGACCAACGACAAGGGCGAGTTCGAACGTGCCGACAGCGGCTTTCGCGACTGGCTGACCGCCGATGGTGGCCCCGGCCCGGACGGGCAGCGTGGTTTCAAGGCAGAGCCGGGCCGCTATCGCCTGTATGTCAGCCTGGCCTGTCCCTGGGCGCACCGGACATTGGTGGCGCGCGCGCTGAAGGGGTTGGACGATATGCTGCCGGTCATCGTGGTCGGGCCGGTGATGGGTGAGCATGGCTGGAGCTTTACCGAGGCATTTGGCGGCACGGGTGAGCCACTATACGGCCTGAACCATCTGCATCAGCTCTATACCCGCGCGCGGGCGGGCGTCAGCGGCAAGGTCACGGTCCCGGTGCTTTGGGATACGGTCGAACAGACGATCGTCAGCAACGAATCGGCGGACATCCTGCGAATGCTGTCGAATGCGTTCGACGATTGCGGCGCGGCGCCAGGTGACTTCTATCCAGCCGAACTGCGGACCGAGATCGAAGCGGTGAACGACCGGGTCTATCCAGGTCTGAACAACGGCGTCTATCGCGCCGGCTTTGCCGTCAAGCAGGCCGCCTATGACAAGGCGGTGCGGCAGGTGTTCGAAACGCTGGACTGGCTGGAAGAACGGCTGTCGGGTCGCGAGTGGCTGGTGGGCGAGCAGCTGACAGAAGCGGATATTCGCGCCTTCACCACATTGGTGCGCTTCGATCCGGTCTATCACGGCCATTTCAAGTGCAACTGGCGGCGGCTGATCGACTATCCGCACCTGTCCGATTTCGCGCGACGAATCGCGGAATTGCCGGGCGTGGCGGCGACGATCGACCTGGATCAGATCAAGACGCATTATTATCGCAGCCACCCCGACATCAATCCCAGCGGGATCGTGCCCGTCGGCCCGGCGCAGGGGCGCATCGGCAAGGCGGATGCGCGGACCATCGGCGGTTGAACCTGCCGGCTGACGCCCGCATAAGGTGGGGCATGTCGCGTTCGCTTTTGCCCGCCCTGTCGCTCCTGTTCGTCGCCGGGTGCGTCGCGCCGTCCAATCCGCCGCCGGCCCCCGCGCCAACACCCAGTCCAGCGCCGCCGCCCGTCGCCACGCTGCCGCCGCCACCGGCGCCGCCCGCGTCCAGCGACTGGCGCGACTGGCCGCTGACGCCCGGGGACTGGCGTTATCAGGCTGTGGCGGGCGGCTCGGTCGCGCGGTTCGGCGCGGGCGTGGCCAGCCTGACGTGCGACCGGGCAAGCCGCACCATCAGCTTTGCAGTGCAGGGTTCGGGCGCGCGTGCCATCGTCCGGACCAGCAGCGCGTCGCGCACATTGCCGATGACGCCGGCCGGCGGCAGCACCGTGGCCGCACGCCTGCCCGCGCGCGACAATGTGTTCGACGCCATGGGCTTCAGCCGGGGGCGCTTCGTGGTGGAGGGGGTGAGCGCAAGCCCGCTGGTCATCCCGGCCTGGCCCGAAATCCTGCGCGTGGCTGAGGATTGCCGGGGCTGACGCCCCGGCCGCCGCATCATCCCGCCCGGAAGGTCAGGCCCGCCCTTGCCGCCAGCCGGTCGCGCAGGCTTGCGCCCATCAGCGCCGTCGGCGTCCATACGCCACCGTCGCTTTGCGTTTCGCCCAGCAGCAGCGCGGTTTCAGCGATCATCTTGCTGGTAGAACCATAGCCGGGGTCCATGTCGCCGGTCACGACCGCCTCGACCCGGTCGCCATCGGGCATCTCACCGATGAAGAGCAGATCGTAAAAGCCCGCCTGCCGCTCCTCACGGCTCGGCCCTTCGCCGGGGGCGGGGCCCTTGTCGCCGCTCATCGGATTGATCTTGGCGATTGCCTCCGCCGCGGCCTTGCCCATTTCGCCGAGGCCGGGGGCGATCATCATCTCGTCATAGACGAAATCGGCGCCATATTGGTGGCCCAGCAGCGCGTTGGTGCGATGTACGTTCTTGGTGTTGATCGTCGCCATGACGAACGGGGCGACCCATGAACCCACGGCGGGATCATATTCGGGCAACAGCCCCTTTGGCTGTGGCGGGCCGTCGAATCCGGGTGCCAGCGCAAAGGGATCGACCATCAGCTTCAGGATATGCGGATCGCGTGCCGCCGCCGCCATGGTGGCGCGCGCGCTGGCAAAGGTGCCGCCGGAAAAGGTGCCCTGCATCTTGCGGATGCGCCCCTTTACGCGGGGCGCGGGGCGGCCGAACTTCGCCTTGGCGCATTGCTGAACCTCCCAGACGCCAAGATCGAAGGGGATCGAATCGAAGCCGCACGAAAACACGATGCGCGCGCCCGACGCCTTTGCCACGGCGTCGTATTTGTCGATCATCGCGCGCATCCAAGCCGGTTCGCCGCACAGGTCGACATAGGATGTGCTGCTATGCGCGCACGCCGCGACCAGTGGTTCGCCGTGCAGTTGATAGGGGCCGACGGTGCTCAGCACGACTTTGGCGCGCTGGCACATCGCATTTAGCGCGGCGGGATCGTCGGCATTGGCGGCGATCAACGACAGGTCGGCGGGGGCGCCGGTTTCGCTGCGCGCTGCCTCCAGCTTGGTCAACGAGCGACCCGCCATCGCCCAGTGCAGGTCGGGATAGGTGCGGGCCAGATATTCGGCGACCAGTTTGCCGGTATAGCCGGTGGCGCCATAGACGATGACGTCGAACTCGCGTTCCATGCTCGCTCTCCAATCGGTTTCGTTATGCAACCACATTGAATTGCAGCGCGGCAAGCCGCGCGTAAAGACCGCTGCGCGCGATCAGGTCGGCATGGGTGCCGGTTTCGACGATCCGCCCGCCGTCCATCACGACGATCCGGTCGGCCTTTCGCACCGTCGCCAGGCGATGGGCGATCACCATCGTCGTGCGGCTGGCCATCAGCCGTTCCAGTGCGTCCTGCACCAGCCGTTCGCTTTCGGCGTCGAGGGCCGATGTCGCTTCGTCCAGCAGCAGGATCGGCGAATCGCGTAGCAGCGCACGGGCAATCGCGACGCGCTGGCGCTGTCCGCCCGACAGTCGCGCGCCGCCCTCACCCAGATAGGTGTCGAGTCCTTCGGGCAGGTCGCGCAGGAATTGCGCGGCATTGGCAGCCTCTGCGGCGGCCCAGATCTCGCCCTCGCTCGCGTCCCAGCGGCCATAGCGCAGATTGTCGCGGGCCGATGCGGCGAAGATCACCGTTTCCTGCGGCGCCATGGCGATGCGGGAGCGGACGGCGGCCGGGTGGGTGCGGTTGACCGGCACGCCGTCGATCCGCACTTCACCCGACTGCGGATCGTAGAATCGCTCGACCAGCTGGAACAGCGTGGATTTGCCTGCCCCCGACGGGCCGACGATGGCGACCGTTTCGCCGGGGGCCACATCCAGGCTGAAATCATGCAGCGCTGCCTGATCGGGGCGTGTCGGATAGCGAAACTCGACCCGGTCGAAGGTGACGCGACCCTGTGGCGGCACCGGCAGCGGCATCGGGTCGACGGGCGGGGCGATATCGGGCGTCTGCGTCAGCAATTCGGCCAGCCGCGCGGCGGCGCCCGATGCGCGCAACAGGTCGCCATATACTTCGATCAACGCGCCGAACGCGCCCGTGACCAGCCCGGCGGTCAACACGAAGGCGGTGATCGAACCGCCGGTGGTGCGACCCGACGCCACGTCGCTGACCGCTTCCCAGATGATCAGCGTGACCGCGCCGAACAGCAGCAGGATGACCAGCGCGGTCATCGCCGCACGCGTGCCGAATCGCGCCTTTGCGGTTGCAAAGCCGCGGTCGACGGCGGCGCCGAACCGATCCGCCTCGCGCCCCTCCTGCCCGAAAGCCTGCACGATCTTCATCGCGCCCAGCGTTTCATTGGCGACGGCGCCGATATCGGCCACCCGGTCCTGGCTGGAGCGCGACAGGCGTCGTACCCGGCTGCCCAGCGCCATGACCGGCGCGATGATCACCGGCAGGCCGATGACCAGATAGCCCGCGATCTTGGGGCTGAGCGCGAACAGGTACAGCGTCCCCCCAATCCCGACCAACAGGTTGCGAAGCGCGATCGAAACGGTCGATCCGACAATCTGTTCGACTACGGCGGTGTCGGCGGTCAGGCGGCTGGCGATTTCGGAAGGGCGGTTCTCCTCGAACCAGCGCGGTGCCAAGCGCAGCAGGTTGCGCTGCACCGCGACGCGCATGTCGGCGACGGTGCGTTCGGCCAGCCACGAGACAAACCAGAAGCGCGCCGCCGTCGCCACCGCCAGCACGACGACGACGATCAACAGCCGGTGGAAATAACCCGCAATCGCCGCCGGGTCGGTGCCGCCGGCAAAGCCGTTGTCGACCACCAGCTGGAAGGTGCGCGGAATGTACAGCGTCGCCGTCGCCGCGGCGATCAGCGCCAGTACCGCGCAGAAAAGCTGGATCGGATAGGCGCGGGTAAAGCGCCACACGACGATGAGGTTGGACAGCTTGCGCTGCGACGGGGCTGGTGCGGGTGCGGCAGTGGCCATGCGCGCCCGGTTAGCGCGAAGCAGGGCGGGGGGGAAGGCGCGTGGTTTTCGTGCCCCAAGCGATGCTTGCTTGCCGGGGGCGGGGGCGCAACCCTATCTCTCGTCCATGCACAACGCCGCAAACACCATCGCGCTCATCGGCAACACCCCGCTCGTCCGGCTGAAAGGTCCAAGCGAGGCGGCGGGCGCCGACATTTTTGCCAAGTGCGAATACGCCAATCCCGGCGCCAGCGTGAAGGACCGCGCGGCGCTGTTCATTGTCGAGGATGCCGAGGAACGCGGCCTGATCCAGCCCGGCGGCACGATCGTCGAAGGGACGGCCGGCAACACCGGCATCGGCCTGGCCCTGGTCGCCAATGCCAAGGGTTACAAATCGATCATCGTGATGCCGGAGACGCAGAGCCGGGAAAAGATGGACACGCTGCGCGCGCTGGGCGCCGAACTGGTGCTGGTGCCCGCCGCGCCCTATTCCAACCCCGGCCATTTCGTGCACACCAGCCGTCGCATCGCAGAGGAAACGCCGAACGCGATCTGGGCCAACCAGTTCGACAATATCGCCAATCGCCGCGCGCATATCGTCGGCACCGCCGTCGAGATCTGGGAGCAGATGGAGGGTCGCATCGACGGCTTTACCTGTGCGGTCGGCACGGGCGGCACGCTGGCGGGCGTCGGCCTGGGGCTGAAGGAAAAGGATGCGAATATCCGCATCGCCTTGTCGGACCCGCACGGCGCCGCGCTGTTCGAATATTATGCCAATGGCGAACTGAAGTCCGAAGGTTCGTCGGTTGCCGAAGGAATCGGGCAGGGGCGCATTACTGCCAATCTGGAAGGCGCGCCGATCGACACCCAGTATCGCATCTCCGATGCGGAGGGTTATGAGTGGGTCCGTCGCCTTCTGGACGAAGAGGGGCTGTGCCTAGGTCTGTCGTCGGGCATCAACGTGGCGGGCGCGATCCGTCTGGCGCGCGAAATCGGGCCGGGCGCGCGCGTCGTGACGATCCTGTGCGACACGGGATTCCGCTATCTGTCGACGCTGCACAATCCCGAATGGCGCGCGGCAAAGGGGCTGCAAGAAGGTTAATACGCCCCGATGGTCGACAAGCCGTGTGCGAGTCGATAGATTGCCATCCCTACAATGCGGTCGCCTCCCCCGGATCCCCAGCAAACGATGCAGCGCCTTAAGGTTGCCCTGACCGGGCTGGCCGCAGTCGTGCTGCTGATCGGAATCGCCGGCGCGATCTTCAGCGCCGTCGACCGCAATGCGCCCGTTGAAGCCGCGGGTGCCGCGCGGCCTGAAGTGGTCGCAAACCTGACCGGCGGAGCCGGCGTTCCGACCGAAGAGGCCGCCATTGTCGATGAACCGCTGGCTGAACTGGGCGTCGCGCCCAGCAAGTCGGCGGGAGATCCCGTCAATGTGACCGTGACCGAACAACCCCCCAATCCCGGCGCTCCGCAGCCCTGACATCCCCTTTTCGCAAGAAGGCGCCTCCACTCGCCCCCGGTGCGCCTTGTGGCGGAACATACCATAAACATGGTCGAAATGGACGGATTGTGGGGAAAAGTGGGGCGAAGTGGGGGCAAATGGATTGAACGGGCAACACCCCTCTGTTACTAGAAGTGCAGGGGGCACACTCCTTTTTGTCGTCCGTATTCGACCGGAGCCGGGATGCTGGTTTTCGGAACGAGAGGGTGCGTGCGCCCCCCTTGGGGATATGCGTGTCGAACAGGGATCTCTTCCACGGCTTTTCGCTGCAGTCGGTCGACGACAAGGGTCGCGTTGCGATTCCCGCCGACCTGCGCGAAACGCTGGACACCAACTCCCCCGCCAAGCAGGTGCTGATCACGCGTCACCCGACGCTGCCGTGCCTCGTCTGCTATGACGCGGAATGGGCGCGCGAGCTGAACGATCGCCTGAACGAACTGGCGCGGCTCGCAAAGCTGGACGGCAAGCCGTTCGACGAAGCCGCAGAGCGCCGGATCCACCGCGCGGAAAAGGCCAGCTACGACAATAACGGCCGCTTCGTGATTCCCAGCTTCGAACGGGACCGCGCAGCGATCGGCAAATGGGCGTTCTTTGTCGGTGACAATGACACGTTCCAGATCTGGTCGCCCGAACAGCTGGTCGCAGCCGACATTGACGATGACGATCTGAAGGACCGCTGCCGCCACTATGCGGCCGCGAAGAAGGTGGTGCTGTGAACGCGGCGGCGCCCCATATCCCAGTCCTGTTGGACGAAGTGATCGAAGGGCTGGCGATCGGCGCGGGCGAAGTGCACGTCGATGCGACCTTCGGTGCGGGCGGCTATACCCGCGCCATGCTGGCGGCGGGCGCGCGCGTGATTGCCTTCGACCGGGATCCCGACGCGATTCGGGAGGGCGCGCCGCTGGTCGAATCGAGCGGCGGCGCGCTTGTGCTGGTCGAATCGCCCTTTTCAGCGATGGATGCGGGGCTGGGCGATTCGGCGCCGGTCGACGGCGTGGTGATGGATATCGGCGTATCGTCGATGCAGCTCGACCGGGCGGAGCGTGGCTTTTCGTTTCAGTCCGACGGTCCGCTCGACATGCGGATGAGCCAGTCGGGCGAAAGCGCCGCCGATTTCGTGAACGAGGCCGACGAGTCGCTGATTGCGGACATCCTGTTCCGTTATGGGGAAGAACCGCGTGCACGGCGCGTGGCAAAGGCGATCGTGGCGGCGCGCCCGATCCAGCGGACAGGCGAACTGGCCGCGGTGGTTCGCCGCGCGCTTGGCTATCGCCCGCATGACAAGAAGGACCCGGCGACCCGCACCTTTCAGGCGATTCGCATCCACCTGAACCGCGAACTCGACGAACTGGCCGAAGGCTTGGCGGCGGCGGAGCGGGTGCTGAAGCCCGGCGGGCGGCTGGCAGTGGTGACGTTCCACAGCCTTGAGGACCGGATGGTCAAGCGTTTCCTGCGCGAACGGTCGGGCAGCGAGCCCGCCGGATCGCGTCATCGCCCGGCGGCACAGGCCGCGCGGGCACCCAGTTTCGAACCGCCCGCACGCGCCGTGCGTCCGGGCGAGGCCGAATTGCAGCGCAACCCGCGTGCGCGATCGGCGACTTTGCGCGTGGCACGGCGAACAGCGGCAGCGGCGTGGTCCGCCGAAGGAGAGCATTGATGGCGACCAAGCGATTGAAGGGGTTTGGCTGGTTCGTCTGTGGCGTGCTGGTGGCGCCCCCCTGCTATCTGGTGTCGAGCTGGGTCGCGGCGGAACGTGCGCGCGTCGAGAGCCTCGAACGCGCCATCCTGACGGCCAAGAGCGACATTCGGGACCTGGAAACCGAGTTTCAGACGCGCGCCAATCTGGCACAGCTCGAAAAGTGGAATGGCGAAGTGCTTGCCCTCGCCGCGCCGCGCCCCGATCAATATGTCGCAGGCGAAGAAGCGCTGGCGCAGCTCCACTTCGCGCCCGCCGGTGAAGGAGCGGTCAGCCCGGTCAGCTATATCGTGCCGTCGGGCATCGCCGATAACCGCCTGCAAACCGCCAGCGTCGCGGCTGAGGCGGCGCCCGTGCCCGCGCCTGCTGCTGCACCTGCAAAGGTGGAACAGCCTCGGCGTGCCGCGCCGGTGGCGCTGGCCGCCGTTTCAACGCCATCGCCGTCGCGCGCCATGCCGGCGCCCAAGCCTGTGCGTAAGGGTCAGGCTGTGGCGATGCTGGACGATGTACTGCTCAGCGATCGGACCCTCGGCGACCTGGCGCGCGGCGCGCGTGCCGAAACGGTTCGCAAACGTTGATCGTTCTCGTCGCCCCCGGCACCGGCAATCGTCGCAAGGCGGGCGGGCAGGTGGCGCTCGTCCAGACCGCACAGGCGCGCCTGATGGTGCTGCTGCTGCTGTTCGCGGCGGGCATCGCGCTGGTGCTGGCGCGACTGGTGGTGCTGGCGGTGATGGCCGAACCGGCATCGGGCCGCGATGCGGCAGCGGCGCTGACGCGGATCCGGGGCGATATCGTCGACCGCAACGGCGTGGCGCTCGCGCGGACCATCGATGCGTGGTCGGTCGGCGTGCATCCCGACAAGGTGATCGGCGACAAGATGAAGCTGGCCGAGCAACTGGCCGTGCTGATGCCCGAACAGGATGCCGCGGATTATTACAAGGCGCTGACTTCTCGCGCGTCGTTCACCTATCTGCGTCGTCGCGCATTGCCCGAACTGGTCAACGCCGTGAACGCCCTGGGGGAGCCGGGCATCGCCTTTGCGCGTGAACCCGAACGGCTTTATCCGCAGACGACGCTTGCCGCCCACGCGCTGGGCAGCCTGAATTTCGACGGTCACGGCGTGACGGGCATGGAAAAGGTGCTCGACGACGAACTGACGAACCCGGCGATGGGCGGGCGCCCGGCTGCATTGTCGATCGACCTGCGCGTGCAGGGCGCGCTGGAGAGCGAGCTTGGACGGTCTATGGCGGCGTTCCAGGCGGCGGGCGCGGCCGGCGTCATTCTGGACGTCGCAACGGGTGAGGTGCGCGCCATGGCGTCGCTGCCCAGCTTCAACCCCAACAAGCTGACGCGCGGCGAAGCCGGGCTGATGAACAACGTGACCCAGTCGGTTTACGAACTGGGTTCGACGTTCAAGCCGCTGGTCATGGCAGAGGCGCTGGACACCGGCGTCGTGCCCAACATGGTCAAGCGCTATGACGCAACCGCGCCGATCCGCATCGGCCGCTTCCAGATCCGTGACGATCACGCGCAGAAGCGGTGGCTGAACGTGCCCGAAACGCTGGTCCATTCGTCGAACATCGCAACCGCCCGCATTGCCGACGAAATGGGTCAGGCGCGCATGGAGCATCTGTTCCGCAAGCTGGGTTTCGACACCGCGCCCGATATCGAGATCGAAAAGGCCCGGCCGTTGTGGCCGCATAACTGGGGCCGTTCGACCACGCTGACGACCGCTTATGGTCACGGCATCGCGGTCACGCCGCTGCATCTGGCCAGCGCCTATGCCGCGATGGTCAATGGCGGCATCTGGCGTCCCGCCACGCTCCGCAAGGTCGAGGCCGGGCAGGCGCCCAAGGGTCGCCGCGTGTTCACTGAATCGACCAGTGCACGGATGCGCCAGTTGATGCGCCTGGTCGTGCTGGAGGGTACGGGCCGCAAGGGCGAGGCGCCCGGCTATCGCGTGGGCGGCAAGACCGGCACCGCCGAAAAGCCGGGCGCGGGCGGCTATAATCGCCGCGTCAACGTCTCCACCTTTGCCGCCATCTTCCCGATGGATGCGCCGCGCTATGTCGTGATCGTCATGCTCGACGCGCCCAAGGGCAATGCCGAGAGCTTTGGCCTGACGACCGCAGCATGGACCGCCGCACCGGTGGTCAGCCGCGTCATCTCGCGCACCGGGCCGATCCTGGGCGTGGTGCCGGAATTGACGCGCGACGTCGATGTGTCCGATCTGACGCCGCTATTGTGGCGCGCGCCCGGTAAGGCGCACTGATGCTGGGGAGGCGATAGGATGCGATTGGGTACGCTGACGGGCGGTGATGAAGCCGTGACCGTCACCGGATTTGCGATCGACCATCGCAAGGTCGCACCCGGCACGATCTTTGGCGCGTTCGAGGGCGCGCGCGTGAACGGTGAGGACTTCATCGAACAGGCGGTCGCCGCCGGTGCGGTGGCCGTGGTCGCTCGCCGTCAGGCGCGGGTCGATGGTGCGCTGCACATCGTCGCCGACAATCCGCGCGCCTGCTTTGCCGATCTGGCGGCCCGTTTCTTCGCGCCCTTTCCCGGCGTGACGGCGGCTGTCACCGGCACCAACGGCAAGACCTCGACCGTCGAGATGACGCGACAGTTGTGGCGCATGGCCGGGCATCACGCCGCGTCCATCGGTACGCTGGGGGTAACCACCGCCGACGAACGGGTCACGACCGGGCTGACGACGCCCGACGTGGTCACGTTCCTGTCGAACGTCGCGGGCTTGGCGCGCGAAGGGGTGACGCACCTCGCCTTCGAAGCGTCCAGCCACGGCCTGTCGCAATATCGTACCGAAGGGCTGCCGGTCCGCGCCGCTGCCTTCACCAATCTCAGCCGCGACCACCTCGACTATCACAAGGACATGGCGGAATATTTCACCGCCAAGCTGCGGCTGTTTGCTGAAGTCCTCGATGCCGATGGAACGGCGGTGGTGTGGGCCGACGACCCCCATTCCGAACGCGTCGTCGATCTGGCGCGCATGCGTGGCAACCGGCTGATCACCGTGGGTGAGCATGGCGACACGCTGCGCCTGATCGAGCGGGAGCCGACACTGCTGGGCCAGACGCTGACGGTCGAGGCAGCGGGCGCAACCCATGTCGTCAAGCTGCCGCTGATCGGCGCCTATCAGGCGGCGAACGCGCTGATCGCGGCGGGGCTGGTCATCGCGACCGGTGGCGATGTCGCATCGACGCTGGCGGGTCTGGCCCGGTTGCAGCCGGTGCGCGGGCGGCTGGAGCGCGCGGTCATCGCCGCGTCCGGCGCGCCGGTCTATGTTGATTATGCCCACACCCCGGACGCGCTTGAGGCGGCAATCGCCGCGCTCAAGCCACACGCCGCAGGGCGGCTGATCGTCGTGTTCGGCGCGGGCGGCGACCGTGACACCGGCAAACGCGAACCGATGGGCGAAGCGGCGGCCAAGGGCGCCGATCTGGTCTTCGTCACCGACGACAATCCTCGCACGGAGAACGCCGCCGCGATTCGTCGCGAAGTGCTGAAGGGCGCACCCGACGCGACCGAGATCGGCGACCGTCGCGAAGCAATCCGCGCTGCCATTTCCCAGGCGCACGCCGATGACATCGTGCTGATCGCGGGCAAGGGGCATGAACAGGGTCAGATCGTCGGCGACATGGTGTTGCCGTTCGACGATGTGGCCGTTGCGCGGGAATGCGCGGCATGAGCCTGTGGAGCGCGCATGAAATCGCCGCCGCGACGGGAGGCGAGGCGCATGGCGCATTCAGCGCCAGCGGCGTGACATTCGATTCGCGAGAGGTCGGGCCGGGCGACCTGTTCATTGCCCTGTCGGGGGAGACGACCGACGGGCACCGCTTTGTCGCGCAGGCTTTTGAACAGGGCGCGGCGGGTGTGCTGGTTTCGCGGCCGGTCGACGGGCCGCATGTGCGTGTGGCCGACACCATGGCCGCGCTTGAGGCGATGGCTCGTGCCGCGCGGGCGCGCACATCGGCGCGCATCATTGGCGTGACGGGTTCGGTCGGCAAGACCGGCACCAAGGAGGCGCTGCACGCCGCGCTCGACCGCGCCGAGCCGGGGCAGGCGCACAAGTCGGTCAAAAGCTACAACAACCACACCGGCGTGCCGCTCAGTCTGTCGCGGATGATGGCCGATTGCCGGTTCGGCGTTTTCGAAATGGGCATGAATCACGCGGGTGAACTGGCCGCGCTGACGCGGATCGTGCGCCCGCACATTGCGCTGGTCACCACCATCGCTCCCGCCCACACCGCTTTCTTCCCCTCGGTCGAGGCGATTGCCGATGCCAAGGGCGAGATTTTCCAGGGACTGGAGCCGGGCGGCACCGCGATCATCCCCTTTGACAGCCCGCACCGCGACCGGCTGATCGCGGCGGCGCGTCCTTATGCCGGGCGCATCGTCACCTTCGGCATGGGCGAGGGCGCCGACGTTCGCGCGGTTGAGGTGGTGGCGTCGCCCACGGGCAGCAGTTTCGTGCTGGCGACGCTGGGCGAGCGGGAATTGGGTTTCACGCTGGGACAGCCGGGCGCGCACTGGGTCGCCAATGCCATGGGCGTGCTGGCAGCAGTGGAGGCCGCGGGCGGCGATCTGGCACAGGCGGGGCTCGCGCTGGCCGAACTGGGCGGATTGCCGGGGCGCGGGGCCCAGCATGACGTGCCGATCGCCGATGGCGGCACCGCACGGCTGATCGACGAAAGCTATAACGCCAACCCCGCGTCGATGCGGGCGACGTTGCAGGTGCTGGCAGCCACCCCCGCGACGCGCCGGATCGCGGTGTTGGGCGATATGCGCGAACTGGGCGCCGACAGCGACGACTATCATGCGGCGCTTGCGGGGCCTGTCGTCGAAGCGGGCGTAAATCACGCCATATTGGTGGGCGACGGCATGGCCGCGCTTGCAAAGGCGCTTGAGGGGCGCGTCGAACTGGTGCATGTGCCCCGCGCCGCAGAGGCCGGGGCCGCGCTTGACGCCGTGCTTGCGGCCGGGGACGCGGTTCTCGTCAAGGGATCGAACGGGGTCGGGTTGTCGGCGGTGGTCGCCGCGCTCGTCAAGCGCAGGCAGCCATGCTCTATCTGATTGCCGAATATCTGGGTTTTCCCGGCGTTCTGAACGTCGTCCGTTACCTGTCCTTCCGCACGGGCGGGGCGGTGGCGACCGCATTGGCCATCGGCCTGATCATCGGGCCGCGCTTCATCGGCTGGCTGCGCGTGCGTCAGGGCAAGGGGCAGCCGATCCGCACCGACGGACCGCAAAGCCATCTGGCCAAGCGCGGCACGCCGACCATGGGCGGACTGATGATCCTGACGGCGATGACGCTGTCGATCCTGATCTGGATGGACCTGACCAACCCGTTCGTCTGGGCGTGCCTGTTTGTGACGATGGGCTTTGGCCTGATCGGTTTCCTGGACGATTACGACAAGGTGCGAAAGGCATCGACCGCGGGCGTGTCGGGCAAGGTGCGCCTGCTGGCCGAATTCGCCATCGCCGGAATCGCCGGGTGGATCATCACGCACCAGAACGGCACGATGCTGTACGTGCCGTTCTTTTCCAATTTCTCGGTCGATCTGGGCTATTTCTACATCGTCTTTGCCGCGTTCACGATCGTGGCATTCGGCAATGCGGTGAACCTGACCGACGGGCTGGACGGGCTGGCGACGATGCCGGTCATCATCGCGTCGGTCGCGTTCATGGTGATCGTGTATCTGGCCGGCAACGCTATCTATTCCAACTATCTGGGCATTCCGCATGTGCCGGGCGCGGGCGATCTGGCGATCTTCTGCGGGGCGATTGCCGGGGCGGGGCTGGCGTTCCTGTGGTTCAACGCGCCCCCGGCGGCTGTCTTCATGGGCGATACGGGCAGCCTGGCGCTGGGCGGCGCGCTGGGCGCCATCGCCGTCACCGCGCACCACGAAATCGTGCTGGGCATCATCGGCGGCCTGTTCGTGATGGAGGCGATGAGCGTCATCATCCAGGTCTTCTTCTACAAACGCACCGGCAAGCGGGTGTTCAAGATGGCGCCGATCCACCATCATTTCGAACAGCTTGGCTGGTCGGAGCCGACGGTCGTGATCCGGTTCTGGATCATCGCACTGGTGCTGGCGCTGGCTGGCCTGTCGACGTTGAAGCTGCGGTGATCGGCTCGACCGCCTGGGCCGGCAAGCGCTTTGCGGTTCTCGGCCTTGCGCGGTCGGGGCGGGCGACGGTCGACGCGCTGGTGGCCAGCGGCGCGCATGTCGTTGCGTGGGATGCGGATGCGGACAAGCGCGAAGCTGTAGTTCATGCGGCTCAGGCGCAATCGCTTGCGCTCGACCGCGTAGACCTAAGCATCGCCGACCCGTTGACGATCGACCTGACGGGCTTTGACGGTGTGGTCGTCTCGCCCGGCGTGCCGCTCAACACGCATCCGATCGCGGCACATGCGCGCGCGGTTGCGGTGCCGGTGATCAGCGACATCGAACTGTTCGCACAGGCCCGCGCTGGCCTGCCGCCGCACCTCGTCGTCGGCATCACCGGAACCAACGGCAAGTCGACCACGACGGCGCTGATCCACCACATCCTGCAAACCGCCGGGGTCCCCAACACCATGGGCGGCAATATCGGCTTGCCCATCCTGGGACAGGACGCGCTGCCCGCAGGCGGCGTCTATGTGCTTGAGCTGTCGAGCTATCAGATCGACCTGACGCAGAGCCTGGATTGCGATGTCGCGGTGCTGCTGAACATCACGCCCGACCATCTCGACCGCTACGACGGGTTCGACGCCTATGCCGCGTCAAAGGCGCGTCTGTTCGCGATGCAGTCGGCGGGTCATGCCGCGATCATCGGTATCGGCGACGAAGCCTCCGCCGCCATTGCCCGCACCGTAACGCGCGGTGGCCGGGCAGAGGATGTGACCAAGATCGCGCCCGGCATATGCATGGACCAGTCGCGTTGGCCCGCCTTGCAGGGACCGCACAACGCCCAGAACGCGCTGGCCGCCATTGCCGCGTGCGAGGCGCTGGGCGTGTCGCGCGAAGCCATTGACGCCGGGCTTGCCGGCTTCGGCGGCCTGCCGCACCGCACGCAGATCGTGGGGACCGTGAGCGGCGTTCGATTTGTCGATGATTCGAAGGCGACCAATCCCGAATCGGTCGCGCCGGCGCTGCGCGCCTTTGACCGGGTTCACTGGATTCTGGGTGGCGTGGCCAAGTCCGACAATCTGGATGCGTGCCGCCCCGGTTTCGGTCATGTCGCCGCCGCCTATACCATTGGGGAGGCGTCGCCGCTGTTCCAGCGGTTGCTGTCCGATGCGCCCTTTCCGGTCGAGCCGTGCAGCACGATCGATGTGGCGGTCCAACGCGCATTTGCCGCCGCGCGGCCGGGTGAGACGGTGCTGCTGTCGCCCGCCTGCGCGTCGTTCGACCAGTTCAGCGACTATGCCGCGCGCGGGGCGGCGTTCGTCCGCGCGGTGGAGGATCTGCGATGACCGATGTGATGCGCGGCGCACCCCCGGCGCGCGGCCTGCGCGGCAGGGTCGAGGAGCAGCTGGGCCGCAGCAACCGATCCCCGCTGGGCCTGTGGTTCTGGGAAATCGACCGGGTGCTGTTGTTGCTGGCGATGGTGATGATCGGCATCGGACTTGTCGCGGTCGCGGCCGCCAGTCCGGCGTCGGCCGTGCGCTATTCCGACGCCAGCCGCTCGTTCGCGCCGATGTATTATTTCTGGCGACAGGCGCTCTGGGTGGTGGTGTCCATCCCCGTGCTGCTGGTCGTGTCGATGATGCCGACGCTGGTCGCACGGCGTTTCGCACTGGCTGGGGCGGCATTCATGTTGCTGATGCTCGCCATCGTGCCCTTTGTCGGGGATGAGGTGAACGGCGCGCGGCGCTGGATCGGCTTGGGCGTCATGAATTTCCAGCCATCCGAGTTTCTGAAGCCATTCTTCATCGTCACCACCGCCTGGGTGCTGTCGCTGCGCGCGCGCGACCCCGATCTGCCGCTGTTCGCGATCACGCTGGCGCTGACCGGGGTGGTGGGCGGACTGCTGATGCTTCAGCCCGATTTTGGTCAGACGGTTGTGTTCGTCGCCGTGTGGGTGACGATGCTGATGATCGCGGGCACCAATCCGCGCGCGATCCTTGCCCTGGCGGGGGTCGGCATCGGCGGGATTGTCGCGGCCTATTTCTTCTACGGCACGGCGCGTGCGCGTATCGACGCGTTCCTGTTTCCCGACCCTGACAAGGCGATGTCGGACCATTATCAGACCGACATGGCCCATGCGACGATCACCGGCGGCGGCGTTACCGGCACCGGGCCAGGTGGCGGCATGGTCAAGTTCAAGCTGCCAGAGGCGCATACCGACTATATCTTCTCGGTCATCGGGGAGGAGTTCGGCCTGATCGCCTGCATGATCGTGGCGGTGTTGTATCTGGCACTGGTGGTGCGCGTGTTCGTCAAGCTGCTGGACGAGGAGGATGCGTTCCGCCTGTTCGCGGCATCGGGTCTGGCGGTTCAGTTCGGGCTTCAGGCGCTGATCAACATGGCGGTGAACACCGGCATCGCCCCATCAAAGGGGATGACGCTGCCCTTCATCAGCTACGGCGGGTCGTCGATGATCGCATTGTCGATCGGGTTCGGGATGCTGCTCGCCTTCACGCGCCGGAACCCGTATCTGAAGCGCTCGCCCTATAGCGTCAGGTTGAATCGTTCGTGAGCAATTCCCGTCATTACGTCCTCGCCGCCGGCGGCACGGGCGGCCATATGGTCCCCGCCGCCGCGCTTGCCACCGAATTGATGCGACGCGGCCATCACGTCGCGCTGGTCAGCGATGAACGCGGCGTGCGCTTTCCCGGCCTGTTCGAGGATATTCAGACGCATGTCCTTCCAGCCGGCCGGCTCGCGGGCGGGCCGCTGGGCTGGCTGCGCGCGGGGCGCAAGATGCTGGCCGGGCGCGCAATGGCGGCAGAGCTGTATCGCGGTTTCAAGCCTGCGGCCGTCATCGGTTTTGGCGGCTATCCCGCCTTTCCGGCACTGGCGGCGGCATTTCAGCTCAAGCTGCCGACGATCGTGCATGAGCAGAATGCGGTGCTGGGTCGGGTCAACCGGCTGGTCGCGGGGCGTGTCGACGCCATCGCCACCAGCTATGCCGATGTCGAACGACTGAAGCCGCCGTATCAGGCCAAGGTGCATCTGGTCGGCAATCCGGTGCGCGACGCGGTGCTGCAACTGCGCGACCGGCCCTATCCCGAACTGGACGGCGACAGCATCTTTCGCGTGCTGGTGACCGGCGGCAGCCAAGGCGCCAGCGTGTTGAGTCAGGTGGTGCCCGATGGACTGGCGATGTTGCCACCGCACTTCCGCGCGCGGCTTCAGGTCACGCATCAGGCCCGGCCGGAGGATATCGACGCGGTGCGCGCCAAATATGCCGCCCACGCCATCCCCGCAGAGGTTGCGACCTATCTGCCCGACCTGCCCGAACGGCTGGCATGGGCGCATATCGTGATCGCGCGGGCGGGGGCATCGACGCTGGCCGAACTGACGGCCGCGGGCCGCCCGGCCATATTGGTGCCGCTGCCCTCCGCCACTGACGATCATCAAACGGCGAATGCGCGCGAAATCACGCTGGCGGGTGGCGCGCGCACCATCCGTCAGGACGCGTTCACCGCCGCCGAACTGGCAAAGCAGATGCAGAAACTGGGACTTGAACCGGCCGCTTTGGCCAATGCGGCGCGCTGTGCCCGCAAATGCGGCCGCCCCGATGCCGCGCGCGATCTGGCCGACCTGGTCGAACATATCGACGCACCGTCGCTGATCGACCGGGATTCGCGCCGCACCGTGGGCGTCCCGGCATGAAGGGGGTCGCGACCGATATCGGCACCATCCACTTCGTCGGCATCGGCGGGATTGGCATGTCGGGCATTGCAGAGGTGATGCACAACCTTGGCTACCGCGTGCAGGGCAGCGACGTGGCAGAGGGTTATGTGATCGAGGGGCTGCGCGCGCGCGGCATCCCCGTCACCATCGGCCATGCCGCCGCCAATGTGGAGGGTGTCGCGGTGGTCGTCACATCGACCGCGATCCAGCGCGGCAATCCAGAGGTTGAGGCGGCGCTGTCGGCCCGCATCCCCGTTGTCCGCCGCGCAGAGATGCTGGCCGAGCTGATGCGCCTGAAATCGACGATCGCGGTCGCGGGCACGCATGGCAAGACGACGACGACCAGCATGGTCGCCGCGCTGCTGGACGCGGGTGGGGTGGATCCGACCGTGATCAACGGCGGCATCATCAACAGCTATGGCTCGAACGCGCGCCTGGGCGAAAGCGACTGGATGGTGGTCGAAGCGGACGAAAGCGACGGCAGCTTCCTGCGGCTGGACGGCACCTATGCCATCGTCACCAATATCGACCCCGAACATCTCGACCATTATGGCAGCTTCGACCGGGTAAAGGACGCATTCGTTGAGTTTGTGGAGAACGTGCCCTTCTACGGTGCCGCGATCCTGTGCCTTGACCATGCAGAGGTGCAGGCGATCATTCCGCGCGTGCGGGATCGACGGATCGTTACCTATGGCTTTTCGGCGCAGTCGGACGTGCGCGGCGTGAACGTCACGCCCTATCCCGGCGGCAACCGGTTCGAAGCGATCGTGCGCCACCGCGACGGCTCGACCCGCTCGATCGAGAATATCGACCTGCCGATGCCGGGCCGCCACAATGTCCAGAACGCGCTGGCGGCGATCACTGTCGCGCTGGAACTGGGCATCGACGATGCGACCATCGAAAAGGGGTTCGGCGCGTTCACCGGGGTGAAGCGGCGTTTTACCAAGGTGGGCGAGGCGGCCGGTGCGGCCATCATCGACGATTACGGCCACCACCCGGTCGAAATCCGCGCGGTGCTGGCGGCGGCGCGCGAAAGCGCACAGGGGCGGGTGATCGCGGTGGCGCAGCCGCATCGCTACAGCCGTCTGGGCAATTTGATGGACGAGTTCGCTCAGGCATTCAACGACGCCGACATGGTATTCGTCGCCCCGGTTTATCCGGCGGGCGAGGCGCCGGTCGAGGGCGTGGACGCCGCCGCGCTTGCCGAACGCATTCGCCAGCGCGGGCATCGTTCGGCACAGACGGTCGACGGACCCGACGCGCTGGCGGCGACGCTGGCGGGCGTGGTTGCGCCGGGCGATCAAGTCATCTGTCTGGGCGCGGGCGACATCACAAAATGGGCGGCGGGCCTGGCCCCCGCGATCGAGAATGCGCGCGCATGAGCGACTGGTTCTCTACCGCAGTCGAAATCCAGCGCGAGGTTTTGCGTGCACAGCGCGCGCAGATCGAGGCGGGCAGCAAGATGATGCAGGCCGCCCGCCCCTTGGCGGCTGCGCAGGAAGCGTCGGCCAAGGCGGCAAAGGCCAATCTTGAGGCGTGGCAGATGTGGATCGATTTCTGGACGCCCAGGAAATGAGTTCGGCGCCGGCCCTTGATGCGGTGTTGCCGGCGGTGCGCGGGCGGCTGACGCCCGGTGCGCCGCTGGCGCCGCTGGTCTGGTTCAAGGCGGGCGGCGCGGCGCAGTGGCTGTTCGAACCGGCGGATGCGGACGACCTGACGGCGTTTCTTGCCGCGCTCGATCCGGCGGTGCCGGTGATGGCGCTAGGGCTGGGGTCGAACCTGATCGTGCGCGACGGCGGGGTGCCGGGCGTCGTGATCCGGCTGGGCAAGCCCTTTGCCGGGGTCGAGCGGCTGGATGCGACCACGCTTCGCTGCGGCGGTGGTGCCAGCGGTATCCTTGTCTCCTCGACCGCCCGCGATGCGGGGATCGGCGGCGTCGAATTTCTGCGCTCCATCCCCGGCACCGTCGGCGGCTTCGTCCGCATGAATGGCGGCGCCTATGGCCGTGAGGTCAAGGACGTGCTGGTCGAGGCGGACGTGGTGCTGCGTTCGGGCGAGCGCGTCACGCTGTCGAACGTCGATCTTGGCTATACCTATCGCCACAGCAGCCTGCCCGACGGCGCGGTCGTTGTGTCGGCCACGTTTCGCGGTGAACCGGGCGAACCGGCGGCGATCCAGGCGGAAATGGACCGTATTGCCGCCGCGCGCGAAGCATCGCAGCCGCTTCGTACCCGGACTGGCGGCTCGACCTTCAAGAATCCGTCGGGCGAGAAGGCTTGGGCGCTGGTCGATGCGGCGGGCTGTCGCGGGCTGCGGCACGGCGGTGCGCAGGTGAGCGAGAAGCACACCAACTTTCTGATCAACACAGACAACGCCACCAGCGCCGAGATCGAGGCGCTGGGCGAACAGGTGCGCGACCGCGTGCGCGCAATGTCGGGTATCGAGCTGGAATGGGAAATCCAGCGCGTGGGAGTATATAAGTGAGCAGCGTAACCCCCCTTCACATCGCCGTGCTGATGGGCGGCTGGTCCGCCGAGCGGGACGTTTCGCTGATGAGCGGGGCAGGGGTCGCCGATGCGCTGGAAAGCCTCGGCCACCGCGTGACCCGCATCGACATGGGCCGCGACGTCGCGCTGAAGCTGGCGGCGGCAAAGCCCGATCTCGTCTTCAACGCGCTGCACGGCACGCCGGGGGAGGATGGCAGCATCCAGGGCATGCTGGACCTGATGGGCCTGCGCTATACGCATAGCGGCCTTGCCACCTCGGTCATCGCCATCGACAAGCAGCTGACCAAGCAGGCGCTGGTCCCGCATGGCATCCCCATGCCGGGCGGCCGCGTGGTGCGCAGCGAAGAGCTGTTCGAGCGCGACCCCCTGCCGCGCCCCTATGTGCTGAAACCGGTGAACGAGGGTTCGTCGGTCGGCGTCGCCATCGTCACCGACGACAGCAATTACAGCAACCCGATCGCCCGCGACGCCAAGGGGCCGTGGAGCGACTTCGAGGAGCTTCTGGCCGAACCCTTTATCCACGGACGCGAGCTGACCACCGCCGTGCTGGGCGACCGCGCGATGGGCGTAACCGAATTGAAGCCCAAGGCGGGCTTTTACGATTATGAGGCCAAATATACCGATGGCCTGACCGAGCATGTCTGCCCGGCCGAAATCCCCGATGACGTCGCCGCAGCGTGCGAAGCGATTGCGGTCGAGGCGCATCGCCGCCTGGGCTGTCGCGGGGCGTCGCGTTCCGATTTCCGTTGGGACGACACGCAGGGCGTTGCCGGGCTGTTCCTGCTGGAGGTGAATACCCAGCCGGGCATGACCCCGCTTAGCCTGGTGCCTGAACAGGCGCGTCATCGCGGCATGAGCTATCCGCAACTGGTTCAGGCCATCGTGGATGAAGCGATGAAGGACGCTGGGGAGGGATGAGCCGGATGCAGCAGCGCCGCACTGCCCAGCGCCGCCCCGGACCCCAGCGCAAGCCCGGCGGGCGCAAACCGCGCGCGTCGATGCTGGATCGCGCCATCGCCGCGCTGCCGGTGTCGGAAGTCACGCTGCGTCGCGTATTCGGCTGGTTCTTTGCGGTGGTGATCGGCGGGGTCGCCATCGCCATTGCCAGCCTGTTCGGGGTGCCCGGCATGATCGGCACCGCCATTGCCGAGGGGATGGGCCGCGCGGGCCTGCGCGTCGAGCAGGTGGAGGTGACGGGCCTGAAACGCATGAACCGCATGGCGGTCTATGCCGTGGCGCTGGATCAGCAATCGCGGGCGATGGCGCTGGTCGATCTGGATGAAGTGCGCGACCGGCTGATGCGCTATGGCTGGATTGCCGATGCGCGTGTATCGCGGCGCTTGCCCGACACCATCGTCATCGACGTGGTCGAACGCGTGCCCGCCGCCGTCTGGCAGAATGAAGGCCAGCTGATGCTGGTCGATGAGGGCGGCACGTTGCTGGAACCCGTGCGCGCCGATGCGGTCCCCAACCTGCCGCTTTTGGTGGGGGAGGGGGCCAATGCCCAGGCGCCCGCCTATCGCCGGCTGCTGGACGCCGCGCCTGCGCTCAAGCCGATGGTGCGCGCGGCAAGCTGGATCGGGGACCGGCGCTGGGACCTGCAATTCGTGTCCGGCGAAACGCTGATGCTGCCGGCGGAAGAGAGCGAGGCGCAGGCCGCGCTTGTGAAATTTGCCGAGCTGGACGGGCGCGACCGGTTGCTGGGCGGGCCATATGTCCGCTTCGATTTGCGAAGCCCCCGGCATCTGGTCATGCGAAAGGCCAGCGGGCTGGAACGAGCGTCGACGATCGACCCCAACCAGCAGGCACAGATCGAAGCCAACAAGTCGCTGCCCCGCGACGCCGAATAGCAGGGCGGCAGGGGGGTATTCGGGAACAGGGGATGACGGGGACATGGCGAAGCAGGCGACCGAGGGACTGATTACCGCGCTCGACATCGGTTCGTCCAAGGTGTCGGCGCTGATCGCGCAGAAGGGCGACGGCGGCGAGCTGGTCGTGCTGGGCACCGGTCAGCGCGAAAGCCGGGGCGTGCGGCGCGGCTACATCGCCGACATGGCCGCCACCGAAGTCGCGGTGCGCGAGGCGGTCGAACAGGCCGAACGCATCGCCGGCGTTTCGATCGAGGATGTGTGGGTCGCCTTTTCGGCCGGGGGGCTGGTCAGCGACATCGTCAAGCTGGAAGTCGATCTGGGTGGCCACCGTGTCGAACAGGCCGATATCGACGCGCTGCTAAAGGCCGCAAGCGAGGCGCTGGACCCGCAAGGGCGCATGGTGCTGCATGCCCAGCCGACGCGCTACACGCTGGACGGGCTGACCGGCACGCCAAAGCCGATCGGGATGCATGCCGATCGGCTGGGCGTGGAGATTCACGTCGTCGCGACCGATGGCTCGCCGGTCCGCAACCTCGACCTGTGCGTGCGTTCCGCGCATCTGGACGTGAAGTCGATCGTTGCCGCGCCAGTCGCCACGGGCCTTGCCGTGCTGAGCGAGGAGGAGCGCGATCTGGGCGTGGCGCTGGTCGAAATCGGCGCGGGCGTGACCAATGTTTCGGTATTCCAGCACGGGGTGCTGACCGGCCTTTCGTCCATCGGCATGGGGGCCGCCGATGTGACCGACGACATTGCCAGCGCATTCGGCACGCGCCGCGCACAGGCTGAGCGGATCAAATGCTTCCACGGCTCCGCCAATATGAGCCCGCGCGACAATCACGACATGATCGACATCGCCCCGATTAACGCCGATCAGGGAGAGGAGGGCAGCCGCATCACCAAGGCCCAGTTGATCGCGACGATCCGCCTGCGGCTGGACCGCCTGATGCAGGAAGTGCAGCGCGAGCTGAAAAAGCTGAACTTTGACGATCCCGTCGGGCGTCAGATCGTGCTGACCGGCGGTGGCGCCGAATTGAAGGGGATTGCCGATTATGCGCAACAGGCGCTGGGCCGCACGGTGCGCGTCGGCCGACCGCGCGGGTTGACCGCCCTGCCCGAAGCGCATTCGGGTCCGGCCTTTTCGACGCTGGCGGGCCTTACCATGTTCGCCGCTGCCGATCCGGTGGACCTGCGTGCCGTCGAGCCGCAGCATCAACTGGTGGTGCGGCCGACAATGGGCACGATGATGCGCCGGCTGATGGCCGCATTTCGATCGAACTATTGAGATTTTACGACCGAACGGCCTTTTGCCGCTAGGATCGGGCGGTCACATGGTGCAAAACGGGCGTGAGTATCGTGCGCCCGCGTGGTGAATGGGTGCACAGGGGAGATTAGCATGGGTATCGATTTTCTGCCGCCCGACGTGGACGAACTGACGCCGCGCATCACCGTGATCGGTGTTGGCGGCGCGGGCGGCAATGCCATTGCGAACATGATCCACGCCGAGGTTCAGGGCGTGGAGTTCGTCGTGGCGAACACCGACGCGCAGGCGCTGAAGCAATCGGTTGCGTCGCAGCGTATCCAACTGGGCGCCAAGATTACCCAGGGTTTGGGTGCGGGCAGTCGCCCCGAAATCGGTCGCGCCGCAGCCGAGGAAACGATCGAGCAGGTGCAAAAGGCGCTTGAGGGTAGCCATATGTGCTTCCTGGCCGCCGGCATGGGCGGCGGCACCGGCACCGGCGCAGCGCCCGTCATCGCCAAGGCCGCGCGCGACATGGGCATCCTGACCGTCGGCGTCGTGACCAAGCCGTTCGCGTTCGAAGGCAAGCGCCGCTCCGCCAGCGCCGAAGCGGGCATCGAGGAGCTTCAGAAGTTCGTCGACACGCTGATCGTCATCCCGAACCAGAACCTGTTCCTGATCGCCAACGCCAACACCACCTTCAAGCAGGCCTTTGAAATGGCCGACGAGGTGCTTCAGCAGGGCGTTCGCGGGATCACCGATCTGATGGTCATGCCGGGCCTGATCAACCTCGACTTTGCCGACGTGCGTTCGGTGATGCAGGAAATGGGCAAGGCGATGATGGGCACCGGCGAAGCCGATGGTGACAGCCGCGCCATCGAAGCCGCGCAGAAGGCGATCGCAAACCCGCTGCTCGACGGCGTCAGCATGAAGGGCGCCAAGGGCGTCATCGTATCGATCACCGGCGGCGACGACATGCGTCTGCTGGAAGTGGACGAAGCCGCGAACCACATCCGCGAACTGGTCGACCCGGACGCGAACATCATCTGGGGTTCGGCGTTCAATCCCGAACTGGAAGGCAAGATCCGCGTGTCGGTCGTCGCGACCGGTATCGAGGCCGATGGCCACGAAGTGGCTGCGCCCGCCCCGGCCGTTGCGGAACCCGCGCGCAGCTTCACCTTCTCAGCACCCAAGCGTCCGGCAGCCGCGCCCGCCGCGGAACAGCCCGCCGCTGCGCCGCCGCCTGCGCCCCAGGCGCCCGAACCCGTCGCCCCGACGCCCGCCCCGGCACCTGCCGCGCGGGAAGAGGATGAACTGGTGCTGGGCGCGGACGCGACCCTGCCGCCGGCTGAACCGGCCGTGCCGCAGCCAGCCGCCGATGCGGAGCCGCCGCGTCGCCGCTGGCTGACAGGTGCCGAGAGCGAAAGCGAACCGATGCCCGCCGCCCGTCCGGGCGGCACGCTGTTCGAGCGCATGTCGGCGGCTGGTCGAAATATCGGCAAGGGTGGCGACGACAAGGACCCGCTCGACATCCCGCGGTTCCTCCATCGCCAGAACAACCAGTAAGCGAGAGCGCGGCCGTCCGGTTCATCGCCGGGCGGCCACTCTCTACCGTCCGGTCGTGTCCGGACAGTCGCGGTTCAGCCGCGATATGGTGTAGCGACGGCAAGCATGACTCGTTTCCTTGTTCCGTGGCTTGGCAGCGCGGCTGCGCTCGCTCTGGCAGTGTTGCCCGCGTCCGCACAGCAAAGCAGCAGCGCGCCCCGTGGCGCACCCGGCTTCGTGCCGCAACCAACGCCCATTGCCGACCGGCTGGCCACCGCGATGCAGACGTTGGCGAACAAGCCCACCGATCTCGACGCGCTGATCGCCGCCGGTGAGGCAAGTGCGATGCTGGACGATGGTCCTGCCGCGCTTCAGTTCCTGGCGCGCGCCGAGAAGGTTCGGGCCGACGATCCGCGCATCGCCGCCGCGCGGGGACGTGCCTATGTGCATATGGGGCGACCCGGAGAAGCGCTGCGCCATTTCGCACAGGCCGAACTTGCGGGGCTGTCTCCGACGGGTTATGCCGACGATCGGGGGCTGGCCTATGATCTGGTCGGCGATCAGGCCCATGCACAGGCCGAATATGTTCGTGCCATGGCGGCGGAGGACACGGCGGAAACGCGCCGTCGCTATGCCGTATCGCTCGCCATTTCGGGCGACGCGGCGGGAGCGGATCGCGTTCTGGATCCGCTGCTGCGGCAACAGGACCGCGCCGCATGGCGCACGCGTGCACTGGTCATGGCGCTGACGGGCAAGACCAACGACGCCGAGCGCGTGACCGCGACGATGATGCCGGGCTTCTCCACTGCATATCTGCCGCTGTTCCGGCGGCTGGCGGAAATCCGTGATCCCGCCGACCGTGCATTTGCCGCGCATCTGGGCGAGTTTACGCGAACTCCCGCGCGGCTGGCCGATGCTCGGCTGGCACCGCCCGCTCCATCGCTGCCGGGCAGCGCGACCGCAGTGCAGGTCGCGGCGTTGCCGAACGCTGGCGAGGATCGCGCGGAGCAGCCTACCCGCACCGCATCGTCAGCCACGCGCAATTACGCTGCCGAACGCCGCGCGGAACAGCAACGGGCCGAGCGCGAGGCCTATCTACGTGAGCGTCAGGGCCGCCGCCCGCAACGCACCGCGCCGTCACGCACGGCAACAGCCAGCCTTGCACCTGCGGCCGATCCGGTCACCGCGCGATCGGCTCCAGCCTTGACGCGCGCGCCGGTCGCAGCCACGCCTACGCCTACGCCTACGCCTACGCCTACGCCTACGCCTACGCCTACGCCTACGCCTACGCCTACGCCTACGCCTACGCCTACGCCTACGCCTACGCCTACGCCTACGCCTACGCCTGGCTCAGCCGCGCCTGCACCCGCTGTGGTAGCGACACCCACGCCCACGGCCAGCCCGCCGCCTGCAAACGAAGTGCTGGCGGCGATCGTCCGCAACATCGCGATCCCGGCCGCCGAGCTGGGCGTGGCGCCACCGCTTGCACCGGTTATCGAAGCGCCTGCGCCGCGGCCCGAACCCACGCCTGTTGCCGCAACGCCCGCCCCCCGCGCTGCCGCGCCGAGCAAGCCGGAGGTCAAGCCCGAAGCGGCGAAGCCCAAGCCCAAAAGGACCGAAGCCAAAAAGCCTGAGCCGAAAAAGGCCGAACCGAAAAAGCCCGCCGAACCGGCGCGCTGGTGGGTTCAGGTCGCGGGCGGCGCGAATGTCGGCGATTTGCCAAAGGCGTGGAGCGCGCTGGCCGCGAACTCGTCTGCGCTGAAGGGGCGTCAGGCGTGGACATTTCCGGTCCGCGCCACCAACCGGCTGCTGACCGGCCCGTTCAAATCCGCCAGCGAAGCACAAGCTTTCGTCAACACGCTGGCAAAGGGGGGGCTCTCGGCCTTCTCGGTCCAGAGCGAGGCGGGGCAGAAGGTGTCGAGGCTGCCCACCAAATGATCGTCCGTGCCCGCTGGGCTTCCGATCCGGCGAACAGCCGCGGTCGCCTGCACCCCGAACCGCGCCCCGATGTCGGCGCCGAACGCGGCCCACGCGACGCGTTCCAGCGCGACCGCGACCGTATCGTCCATTCGATCAGCTTTCGTCGGCTGCGACACAAGACGCAGGTGTTCATGGCGCCCGACGGCGACCATTTTCGCGTCCGGCTGACCCACAGCCTTGAGGTCGCTCAGATCGGCCGCGTCATCGCGCGCACCCTGGGCCTGAATGAGGATCTGACCGAGGCGCTGTGCCTGGCGCACGACATTGGTCACCCCCCCTTTGGCCATGCGGGGGAGGACGCGCTGGAGGAGGCGCTGGCCGATCATGGCGGCTTCGATCACAATGGCCACACGCTGCGCGCGCTGATGTGGCTGGAAAGCCCCTATCCGCGCTGGCGTGGCCTGAACCTTGGCTGGGAAACACTGGAGGGGCTGGCCAAGCATAACGGCCCGATCGCGCATCCGCAGTGGGCGCTGGCGGAAGCGGATGCCGCGTTTCCGCTGGACCCGACCCGCTATTCCTCGCTTGAGGCGCAGGTTGCGGCGATTGCCGATGACATCGCTTATGACAATCACGACATCGACGATGGCCTGCGTGCAGGGTTGCTGTCGCTGGACGCGATCCTGTCGGTGCCGCTGGTGGCCGATGGATGGGATGCAGTGCGCGCGCGTTTCGCCGATTGCGCGCCCGAGCGACTGGTCGGGGAACTGATCCGCTCCCAGATCGGCACGATGGTCAATGACCTGATCGCCAATACCCGTGCCAATCTGGCCGACGAGCGCATTGAAACGGCGGAGGATGTGCGCGCGGCGGGGCAGTGCCTGGCCTGTTTCTCCGAACCGATGCGGGAGGCGGAGCGCACGCTAAAGCGCTTCATGTACGCCGAACTCTATCACCACGCGCGACAGCTGGAGGCGGCGGATATGGCACGCACGGTGGTGGCCGGGTTGTTCGCGGCTTATGCGGATGATCCGCGCCGCATGCCCGATGGCTGGCGCGAATCGTTGCCCGATGCCCAGCCCGCCCGTGCGCGCCACATCGCGGATTTCATCGCCGGCATGACCGACCGCTACGCCGTCAGCCGCTACCGCGAGCATGTCGGCGCTATCGACCTGCCCGACGGGTTCTGATTAAAAAAAGGGGCAGCCGAAGCTGCCCCTTCTTGAAGCTCCGGTTGCTCGCGGGATCAGTTGCCGGCGACGCTGGTACCGCGGCTGGCGACCTGCACCGGCGCCAGCGGCTTGGCGATGCGGAAGCTGACCGGGCGGCCATCGACGCGGCCCGATGCGGTGCGGCCACGGACGGTCAGGCGGAACGGGTCGTTCTGGGGCAGGGTGCGGCCCTCGATGATGGTCGCGTCACCTTCCACCGCAGTGGTGTAGGCATAGGTCTGACCGTCGCGAGTAAACACGGTCTCTTCAGCCATCGCAGGGGCGGCGAAAAGGGTGGCGGCGGCAGCGGCAAAAAGCATCTTGGTCACGATCTGTCTCCTCTGGCAAAGCCCTGAAAGAGCCTGATCGGCATCCCGTTCGTTTCTGTTTGTCGCAGTATGTTGCGCCGCAGCAATGCCGACAATCGCAAAGCCCGCGATTGCAATTGCACCAAATGCAACTGGGAAATTTCCCAGTTATCGACCTAAGATGTTGCTTTGAAAGCGACCTTTCGGCGACAATTGGATTGCGCCGCCGCAGACGGACCGATTGCTTGCATTGCCCGGTACCGCCCCAGCGGTCGGTAACGGCGAACGGGGCCGGGCGCTGCCGCCCGACCCCGTCCGTGTCAAAACCTGTCCGGGATCAATAAGTGCCGGAGAAGCTCTTGTTCAAATTGCCGCGCGTGGACGAGTCGTTGTCGTCGGTCTTGCGATCGGCGCCATAGGTCTGCGAACGGTTCTGTGCCGGCGAACGATCTTCGTCTCCGAACATCGCCTGGTTCCGTTCCTCGTCGCGCCATTCGTCCTTGGCCTGCTGAGCCGTCTTCCGGATCTTGACCTTGTCGTCGACGCTTTCGATCCAGCGCGACGGGATCGAATGGTGGCGGCCGCCCGCGTCGACATCGTTCTTGGTCAGGATGATGCGATCGCCCCGCACCTTGTCCACCGTGCCGACATGCTCACCGTCGGAGCCCACGACTTCCATATGCTCGTTGACGCGCGACAGCGACGAGCGCTGCGTCTGGCGTTCAGTGCGAAAGGCGTTGAACTCATTCTCGAAGCGCGACGCGTTTTCGCGGCGATATTCGTTATAGTCGCGGTCCAGTTCGCTGATCCGCTGGCGCCGCCAGTTCGAATAATGCTCGTCCCGGTCGCTCGACCCGCTGCCGTGCCGTTCATCATAGCGACGGTCCATCTCGCGCCGGCGCTCGGCATCGTCATCCCCGAACCATGACCGCACTTCGTCGCCCGCGCGGCTGAAGAAATCGCGCTCGTCATAGTCATAACCCTGGGGCTGGCCGGAATAGCCACCCCGACCCTGTTCGCCGCGCGAATAGCCGCCCTGGCGTTGATAGGGGGAGCCGTAACGCTCGTTGCCGCTCATGCCCTGCGAACGGCCATAGCCGCGCTCACGGTCGCCATAGGATTCGCGGCGCTGGCCATGTTCCCGGCCGCCGCCGTAATAGTCGCGGCTGCCATAAGCGTCGCGGCTGCCATAAGCGTCTCGATTGCCATAGCCCCGGGCGCCGTAATCTTCGCGGTCGCCCCGCCCTTCGTAACGGTCGCGTCCACCTTGGCCGCCGCGATCGCCATATTGGCCCGCGGCTGCATAATCACGTGCGCTGGAGTAGTTGTCGCGGCCGCCGTCGTAATCGAAGTCGCGATTTCCGTCGCCTTGCCAACCACCGCGCTGGTTGCGTTCGTAGCCCATCTCGATCCTCCTGGGATTTTCATTGCCGGGCATTGTCATCGCCTGATTGCGATGCATGCGCGGGATCAAGGATCGAGCGGGCCGAATGTTCCTGCAATCGGTCGCGGACGGCGTGCGGTCCGGCGCTGAGCGGTTCGGTGCGCGCACCCAACGCAGGGCGTTGCATCCGGTAAAATCTGTCGCTAGAGGGGCGCCTTCCGGCCGCATTGCGACCCGGAGATGGTGGCGGGGCTGTAGCTCAGATGGGAGAGCGCTGCAATCGCACTGCAGAGGTCAGGGGTTCGATTCCCCTCAGCTCCACCAGCCGCCCTCGGAAAATCAATAACTTATAGGCTGGATCGAATCTGCGTACGGAAAACGTACGGAAAGGTGGAGCTTTGAAGCGCCTTGTGGGATCGACCAATAAACGTCGCAAGCAACGTGAAACGCTGGAGCGGCTGAACGACAACCCGGGCATGTTTGAACCGACAGGTGACTGGTGGGTGCTTCAGCGGCTTTCGGACGACGCTTTCCATACGCAGTTAGGAAATAAAGGTGCGACGGGAAACGCGCCGTGGCGCCCGGCTGCGTTGGATCGCGAACTTGCGCGTCGAAACGCAAAAGCAAGCTCGGCCACCTCTAACCGTATTGCGTTTTTCGCCTTGATCGCCAGTCTGGCCGGAAATGTCGTTCAAGCGCTTTTCTAGCCCCGCCGCCGACACCTGCATCGAGCGCCACGACGCGCAGCCGTTGCGACACGAGCCGATCAGGGCGCTATTGCGGGAAGTGCTGGCGTGAGTGTAGCCGGATCCACGTGGCTGGCTTATCAGCCAGTGATCGTGGGCCTAGGGGCAGTGGTGATTGGTACTCTCGGAAACACTCTTTTGGAGTGGTATCGAGCATCGCTAAAAAACAGGCATGATGCGCTTGCTCTACGCAAAGGCCTTGCTGAGGAATTAAGGCAGGCGCTTAATTGGACCATGGCGAATATTGATCGGTGTGCCGATGTGCCCCAGGGGCAATCACTATTGATACCGGTTAACGATAAGTTCCCTATTTATGAGATGGGTATATCAAAGATTGGCCTACTTAAACCGAAAGAAATAGAACTGACGGTTCGAGCATACGGAATGCTTCAGGCAGAAGGCGAGAAACTTTCAGCCATAGCTCGGTTTCATAAAAACGAGATTGGTATAGCGTACGCCATCGTCAACTCGGAGTGGGGGGCGGCTTTAGCCGACGCGAACCGTCAAGTTGCAGACGCATTAGAAGAAGCTATCGCCTGCTTGTCGGGGAAGGTAGTCAGGCCCGCGCCAGCCGCTTTTCCTGCTAAGTCTTAGACTAGTCGCTCAAACCACCTGAAAAGCCGCCCGCCGTTCATGCGCTTCTGCGCGCATCAGCATCTGGCCCTGCATTTCCTCTAGGGCGTCTGCCAGCTCGCTATCGCTCGTTGCTGGCGGACTGCTCCAGAACTGTTCGACGTCGCCCGCGCGACGCCCCTGGCACGAAGGCCTGCTTTCACCGCTGTCGCGGCCGGGCTATGCTGGCTGCTGGCTTTGAAGTGAGGATGCGGCAATGTGCGAGCGGGATCAGATCGACGAATGGACGCGCCGCGGTGGGTTCGACTGGACGGGCAACCGTCGGCAATTCGCTGCTATGGGCGCCATGGGCGCGCTGGCCGCGTGTGCGCCAGGGTCGATCGCCGGTTCGTCCGAGGAACTTGCCGAGGATCGCGTAACCATTGCGACGCGCGACGGGACCATGGATGCGTATTTCGTGCGTCCGGCGCGGGGGCGGCATCCCGCCATCGTGACATGGCCCGACATTGCCGGTCTTCGCGAAGCGTTTGAGGTGATGGCGCAGCGGCTTGCGAAACAGGGTTATGCCGTGCTGGTGGTTAACCCCTATTACCGCGCGATTCCGGCGCCGCAGTTTCGCGACTTTGCCGATTTCCGCGCGCAGGGCGGCTTTGAAAAGGTCGGCCTGTGGCGCGGCGCGCTGAATGCCGATGCGGTGATGCGCGACGCGACAGCTGTGATCGGGTGGCTGGATCAGCGCCCCGACGTCGACACTGCGCGGGGCGTCGGCACGCATGGTTATTGCATGGGTGGCCCCTTCACCGTCTGGACCGCCGCTGCGGTGCCGGGCCGGGTGCGCGCGGCGGCGTCGCTGCATGGCGGTGGCCTGGTGCGGCCCGATGATGCGCAAAGCCCGCACAAGCTGCTGGCGCGGACCCAGGCGCGCTATCTGATCGCGATCGGGCAGGACGACGACGCAAAGGCCCCCGGCGACAAGACGGCGTTTCGTGAAGCCGCCAGCGCTGCCGGTCGCCCCGCGGAGGTTGAGGTCTATCCCGCCAATCACGGCTGGACGGTCATCGACAGCCCTTCATACGATCAGGCGGCGGCCGAACGGGCGTGGGAGCGCATGAGCGCGATGTTCGCAACCCTGTAATCGCCTTCTTCCTCGCGCGGCGCTCCTCCCACAGTGCCGCGCGCAAGGCCGGGATTGGGAAGCGAACGGAGCGCTCGCTGTCACGCGTTGGGGCGCGTCGGGTTGGCGGACCCCGGCCCGAAATAGATGGTTGCCGCACCAAGCCGCCGCACGAGCGGGCTTTATGGCAAGCTACGGCGATCGCTGCTGATCAATGTTGTCTCTTTGGCGAACGCACTGTGCTTTCAGCGTTCGGCCGCCAGCACCGCGCACGCTGGCGAAATTGGCAGGAGACTTGATAATGAACCGATCGGTGGGAGGGTCGCGCCAGCACCTGCTTTGGTCCAATTTCTGGGCACTGCCATGCACGATGATCGGTGCAACGGTGATCGCGACATGCGTGCTGCTGGCCGTCGACGAAAGGGGCGGTGGCGCCTGGACTGCACAATTTGGCTGGCCCTTTTCGATGGGTGCCAGCGCCGCTCAGGAACTCGCGAGCGGGTTGGTGACGGTGCACGCGGCCTTTTCGACCCTGTATTTCTCGATCACCCTGCTTGTCCTCACCATCGCGGCCAGCAATCTTGGCGTGCGCCTGATCGACCGCTGGATCAGCGACCGGATCATCCGGGTGACGCTTGGGCTGCTGCTCTCGCTTCTGTCCGCGTCTCTGATGCTCCTGATGTCCGTGCACGCGGACCAGCCGGGTGCAACGGTGCCCCGATTAAGTCTGGTCGTCCTCACCGGCGCGACCGTGGTCACCCTGGCGTGGATGTCGAATGCGCTGCATCATCTGGGGCGCATGGTTCATGTCGACACCTCAATCGCGCAACTCGGTCGCGATGCTGCGAACGGGGTGGTCGACAAGGGGGTTGCAGGGCCGCTGGCACTGCCCGAGCACGGATACCTGCCGGTAATCGCCAGCAAGACAGGGTATCTGAGCAGCATCGACTATGACGGTATCGCGGCGCAGGCGAAGCGATTGGGCGGACATGCGGGGCTATTCTACGGCTTTGGCGACTTTTTCCTCGCAGGTGAGACGATCGGCTGGGTGCACGGCACGCAAAGCGCGAGCTGGATGGCAGATCATCTCGATTGCATGGCGTATCGCAGCGACACGAGCGGACCCGTTTTTGAGGCAAACCTGTTGGTCGAGGTCGCGGCACGGGCACTGTCGCCTGCAGTGAACGACTTCTACACCGCGCTGGCCTGCTGCGATCGGCTTGTCGGCATGTTCGCAGCGGCGCTGCATGCAAACGAGGCGGCGCGGTGGTGGCCGGACAAGGACGGGGCTGCCCGATTGAAGCTGCCGCGCAGGGACGTCACCGCGTTCATGGACACCCCGCTGAAGGCGCTTCGGCAGACCGCTGCGTCTTATCCTTCGGTCAGCATCCGCGTGATCGACCTTCTTGGACGATTGCCCAGCACGCCGACTGGAGGCGAGCAACTCCGCCTGTTTCTGCTGACCCATGTCACTGCATTCGCCCAACAGGCAGCCGAACACGCCGCGCTGGACATGGACCGCGACGACATCAACGCAGCGCTGAGCAGGGCCAAGGCGCGTCTGTGTGCGTCAGTGGGTAGCTGAGCCGCTGCGCGCAACCGACGCCGTTAGTCTTCATGTCGTGATATCGGCGGTCTCAGGTAGCCTGCTATGCTAGCGAATTGTTCGGCTTGCGGGAATGATGGTGGGCACAGCAACCTGACGTCAGTTTACTGCTGCCGGGGGCGCTTGCGGGCCCGGCAACAGTTTCACGCTGGTTGCTTCTATATTGCGCGACAGCCGGGCAGCGCCCGCCGCCAGCTGCATTGACGACCGCGCTCGCAAGTGGATAAGTATCCTATAGGAAATAGGATGGGAGAGGGGCATGGCATCCGGTCACAGGCGCACCATCTGCGCGCGCCGGGCTATGATAGCGCAAACATGGTTCAGGTTCGCGACTGCGATCCTGCCCCGCCGCGCCACTGTCATCGGCTGGAGGGAAGCATGTTGATCGACCGCAGAACCGCGCTGGCCGGCATTGTCGGTGTGTTTGGCGCCAGTCTGTTCGCGCCGCTTGCACGCGCAGCCGAATATGTGCCCAACCCGGTCATCAATACCGGTCCGCCTACGTCTGTGTTCACGCCGGCGCAGCGTGCGCTCGTTGCCGCGCTGAGCGAACGCGTACTGCCGACCACCGATACGCCGGGCGCCATTGCCGCAGGCGTGCCCGAATATATCGAGCATATGATGGGCGACTGGGCGATCAACGACGATCGCGACCTGATCCTGGGTGGCCTCGCTGCCATCGATGCGCGCAGCATGGCCGATTACGGCAAGCCCGCCGTCAAGGCATCGCCCGAACAGCAGGACGCGTTGCTGCGCTTGGCGATGGCAGACGGAATCCCCGGCGCCGCGCCCTTTTTCGAGGCATTTCGGCAACTGGTCGTCACCGGCTATTACACATCGGAGGTGGGGATCACGCAGGAGCGGCATTACCTGCCGGTTCCCGGCGACTATGACGGCGCCTATCCATATTCGAAGGTCAAGCGGATCTTCTCGTCCTAGGCGACAAGGCGGCCCTTTGCCGCGCCTCCATCCGACTTTTCCGACCCTTTGATCCGACAGGCAAATCTCATGGCAGCAACTGACCGCTTCGACGCAATCGTCATCGGCTCCGGCGTAAGTGGCGGCTGGGCCGCCAAGGAACTTACCGAAAAGGGGCTGCGCGTACTGATGGTCGATCGTGGCCGGATGGTCGAGCATGGGGAAGATTATCCCTTCGACGGCAAGTCGGCCCATGAGATTCCGGCGCGCAACCGGATGCCTGCCGCATTGGTCAAAAGCGATTATTTCGCGCTGAATGGCTGGGTTCAGCCTGCCACCCAGCCGTTTTTCATCAATGACCGTCTCAACCCTTATGATTACGACGCGCCCAACAAGTTCAACTGGGTGCGTCCATCGGTGGTCGGCGGTAAATCGCTGACCTGGGGGCGCTGGAGCTTTCGCTGGGGGCCGAACGACTTTGACGCCAACAAGCGCGAAGGTATCGGCACCGACTGGCCGATCCGCTATGACGATGTCGAGCCATGGTATCGCTATGTCGAGAATTACATCGGCGTGTCCGGCGGGCGGGAAAACCTGCCCTATCTGCCCGACAGCGAGTTCATGCCGCCATTCCCGATGAACATCGCGGAAAAGTGGTTGAAAGAGCGGCTGGAGCGGGAGTTTCCGGGTCGCAAGCTGATCAACGCCCGGCTGAGCAACATTACCGAGGACAAGCCCGAACAGAACCGCTCACGGTGCCAGAAGCGCGCCCAGTGCGACCGGGGTTGCAGCTTCGGCGCCTATTTCTCGACCCAGGCGGTCACGCTGCCTGCCGCGCGCGCCACTGGTCGCCTGACGCTGCGGTCGGACACTTGGGTGACGAACATCGAATATGATCCCGCGCGCAAGCGGGTGACGGGCGTGCGAATGGTCGACGCCAAGACCGGCGAGGCCGAAGTCGTGCCCGCGCGTATGGTGTTCCTGTGTGCATCGACGGGTAGCTCGCTGCACATCCTGCTCAATTCGCGCCCTGTGGACAGCCAGCGCAGCTATTTCCATTCCAACGGCGCGCTGGGCAGCGCGGTGATGGACCACATCTTCAAGGTCAATGTCTCGGGCGAGATTCCGGGCATGACCGAATATGTCGAATATGGCCGGCGGCCGGGCGGCGTCTATGTGCCGCGGTTCCGCAACCTCGATGCCGAGGATCTGCCCTTCAAGCGCGGCTATGGCTATCAAGGCGGCGCCAGCCGCAGTGCCCCCGTCCCCCAGGGGTTTGGCGCCGAGATGAAGCACGGCATGCGCGAATATGGTCCGTGGCGTTTCAACATGAGCGCGTTTGGCGAATGCCTGCCCTATGATGACAATCGCGTGCTGCTCAATTTCGACAAGACCGACCGCTTCGGCACGCCCCTGCTGCGCTTCGACATGCGTTTCCGCGATAACGAGATCAAGATGATGGACGACGCACAGGCGCAGGGCGAGATCATGCTGCGACAGGCCGGGTTGCAGAATGTGCGCAGCTGGCGCGGCCAGCATATTCCGGGCGAGGCGATCCACGAAATGGGCGGCGCGCGAATGGGTCACGATCCCGCGACGTCGGTGCTGAACAAATGGAATCAGGCGCACGACGCTCCCAATCTGTTCGTCACCGACGGCGCTCAGATGGCATCGGTATCTTGCGTGAATCCCTCACTCACTTTCATGGCCATGACCGCGCGTGCCGCCGACCATGCCGTCAATCAGATGAAGGCGGGCATGATCTGATCGGGTATCGGGGCGGCCATCCCTCTTCAGCCTGCCCGTGATGGGCCGCCCAAGGCTTTAGCGGCGCGGCGGCCAAATCGCTGCCGATGGCGCCGCGCGTTTCCGTCGAGACGCGGAATGAAGTCTGGCCATGGGTATCCAGTGGGCACCCATGGTCACCGTCTTATTGATAGCCGCCTTCTTCCTCGCGCTCGTGCGCTGCCTTTTCCTGGGCATTCTCCAGCGCGTCACCCGCCTCGTCGGGTTGTTCCTCGGTGCTGTGTTCCGACGTGCTGCCCTCATCCTCAGGAAGCTCGTTAACGTCATGCTCGAAGCCGGGTTCTTCGTTCTCTGGGGTCGTGGCCATGATGTTCTCCTTGGATCCGTATGAACGACCGACGAAGCCGTTTGGATACAAGGGCGTGGCGATCAGGGAACGGTTATTGGATCGAGGCGCAAACGCCTGCTCAGCCACGCAGCCGTGCGGACGTTGCTGCATGGCTTTCAAGGAACCAACGATAGGTATCGGCGATCCCCTGCCGCAGCGGTGTTGTCGCATGCCAGCCAAGTGACGCCAGCCGGCTGCTATCCAGCAGTTTGCGTGGCATCCCGTCTGGCTTGCTTGGGTCCAGGGCGATCGCTCCATCGAAGCCTGTCGCTTCCTTTACCAGCTGGGCCAGTTCCAGAACGGTCACGTCGTCACCATACCCGATATTGATGTGCTCATCGCCCGAATAGTTGCGCATCAAAAACACGCAGGCATCTGCCAAGTCGTCGACGTGCAGGAACTCGCGCCGCGGCGTTCCGCTGCCCCAGATCTGCACGGTGTCCGCTCGCGCCAGTTTCGCCTCATGCGTCTTGCGAATCAACGCTGGAAGCACATGGCTGGACAGAAGGTCGAAATTATCACCGGGTCCATATAGGTTTGTCGGCATGGCGCTGATGAAGTCGCGGCCATATTGCTGACGATAGGCCTGTGCGAGCTTTATCCCAGCGATCTTGGCGATCGCATACCATTGATTGGTTGGCTCCAGCGCGCCGGTAAGCAGCGCTCCTTCGCGGATCGGCTGTTCCGCCGCACGCGGATAAATGCAGCTGGAGCCTAGGAACAGAAGCTTTTCCACACCCGTTCGATGCGCTGCTTCAATGACATTGCCCGCAATGGCAAGATTGTCGAACAGGAAATTGGCGGGGAGGTTCTGGTTGGCGAGAATGCCGCCAACCTTTGCCGCTGCCAGAAATACCAGCTGCGGTCTATGGTCCGCGAACCAAGTCCGCACCGCCGCCTGATCTCTGAGATCGAGTTCATCGCGAGAAGCGGCAACAATCGTGCACCCCTCGCCCGCAAGTCGCCTTACGAGTGCCGATCCGACCATGCCGCGATGGCCGGCTACGAAAACCCGTTTTCCCGAAATGTCGAACATGCGCTTTGATCCAGAAGCTGCCATGCAACCTATCAGGCGCCGTTGCCAATCGGAGCCGTCTGCATGACGACAAGGTCGGCCTCGACCATTTCCCTGACCATGTCGCGCGGACTGGTTTCGTGAGACCATCCCAGTGCGCGTTTCGCCTTTGCCGGATCGCCGATTAGCAAATCGACCTCGGTGGGGCGGAAATAGCGCTCGTCCACCTCGATCAGGCAGCGACCGGTGTCCGCGCAATAGCCCTTTTCGTCGATGCCGGCGCCCTGCCAGCGCAATCGAATGCCAGCATCCGCGAATGCCCATTCAGCAAACGTGCGCACCGATGTCGTTTCGCCGGTCGCAAGGACGTAATCGTCTGGCTGGTCCTGCTGCAACATCAGCCACATGCCGCGGACATATTCGCGCGCATGTCCCCAGTCGCGCTTTGCGTCCAGGTTGCCAAGATACAGCTTTTCCTGGCGGCCCAGTTTGATTGCTGCGGCCGCCCGTGTGATTTTGCGCGTCACAAAGGTTTCGCCGCGCAACGGGCTCTCATGGTTGAACAAGATGCCATTCGAGGCATGAATGCCATAGGCCTCGCGATAGTTTACGACAGTCCAAAAGGCGAACAGCTTTGCAACTGCATAGGGGCTTCGGGGGTAGAATGGTGTTGTTTCACTTTGCGGCACAGATTGAACAAGGCCGTAAAGTTCGGACGTAGATGCTTGATAAAAGCGAACCTTCTTTTCCATGCCGAGAATACGAATTGCTTCCAGCAACCGAAGCGGACCCATGCCATCGGCGTTGGCAGTATATTCCGGCGTCTCAAAACTGACCGCGACATGACTTTGCGCGGCAAGGTTATAAATTTCGTCTGGCTTTACTTCCTGCACCAATCGGATGAGGTTGGTCGAATCAGTCAGATCACCATAATGCAGGCGAAATCGCGGATTTTGTACGTGGGGATCTTGATATATGTCCTCGATCCGCCCGGTATTGAAGGAAGACGACCGGCGCTTCACCCCATGCACCCGATACCCCTTTTCAAGCAGCAGCTTTGCCAGATAGGCGCCGTCCTGGCCTGTGATACCGGTTATTAGGGCTGTCTTATGTTGCACGTTAGTCGCCTTTACAACGGATGATCGGCAACGCGCGACCTGGCGCTATGCCATCTGGGTATTGATCGCTCGCCACAGCGAGGCAGACCAGTCGCCTTAGATCGCCGCGATCTTGCTGCTCTACCCCCAAAAATCCGCGCTCGAACAGCGGAAATCTAAGGCGCGCCGTCTCGCAGATCTGCACGGGCCCCTTATCACCATCTAGAGCTCCATCGAGCAGCGGGCGGCCCCTCAACGTCGATAGCTCCAGGCGAACAGGGGGAGGTTGAGAAACGCTGGGGCGGACATAGGCGCGGTTGGCAGGACTATCTTCCGGCTCTTCTGAGCAGCATATGTCCGTAATGGCTGATCACGTGCTCTACAGTTTCCGTCGGTGTCCGTATGCCATGCGAGCGCGATTAGCCTTGCGCGCGAGTGGTACGCGCTACGAGCTTCGCGAGGTTCGGCTTTCCAACAAGCCCGCGGAACTGTTGTTGGACTCCCCCAAGGGGACCGTTCCCGTACTTCGGACAGCCGACGGAAGGGTGATCGAGGAAAGCCTCGCGATCATGCGCTGGGCTCTGGATGCGCGGGATCCCGAAGGCTGGCTCTTGCGCGACGACCCGGCGCTGATCGCGATGAACGACGGCATGTTCAAGCACCACCTCGATCGATACAAATATCCAAATCGTTATGGTTTGGAAGTCGACAGGCATCGCGAAATTGGACTCCACTTTTTGCAAGGCCTTGATGCTCGGATAGCGGTTTCCGGCCAATTGTGCGGGCGGCTACGGGGGTTGGCAGACGCCGCCATCATGCCGTTCGTCAGGCAGTTTGCTGGCGTCGATCCCGACTGGTTTGAAGGTCAGCCGCTCCCCTACCTGAAGGCATGGCTTGCGAGCCACATCGCTTCGGATTTGTTCGACAATATCATGGGCCGGGCAGCAACTTGGTCTCATGGCGACCATCCCATCATCGTGGAAGCTACGAAATAACCAGCTCGGTCAGTGGAATTTATGACGGCTAGGTTTGGCCATGTTGCCGCAAGGTGACACGCGCTATTGGTTCTGGCCAATGATGGGTACGCAACGTGATGACGCATGACGGAGCGGGGCCAGAGGTAGCCACAGTAAGGCTAGAGGCCGCAAAGAACCCGGCCCAATCAGAAAGCCGGCGTCGCAGGATATGGCGGATCGTGCGCAACATCTTGATCGGCGTAATCGCCGCCGTTGCCGCGATCTGGCTGGTGCTTTTCATCACCAAGGGACGGTTCCTGAAGGGCCCGTTCGAACGCACCGTTACCCGCCTGATCGACCGCCCGGTCAGGGTTGGCGGCGACTTTCAGCTTTATTTCGCGCCATTCGACATCAAGTTTCTGGCCGAGGGGCTGACCGTCGCCAATCCGGACTGGACCACCCGACGTCACCTGTTCACCGCGCGGCGCATCGCCACCCGGATCGCGCCGCTGTCTTTGCTGTTCGGGCGACGGCGGCTGCGCTGGCTGGACCTCAGCGATGCATCGCTCGACCTTGAATGGAATGACGCGCGAACCGCAAACAGCTGGACCTTCGCCAGCGACGGGAAGGGTAAGCCGTTCGAGTTGCCAATTATCGACCGTGCCGTACTTGTCTCGACCGCACTCCGTTACCGCGATCCGCAGCTCGACCTGATCGCGGATCTTGATTTCTCCTCGATCCGCTCGCGCGATGCACGGATCGGCGAGGCGGTCCGCTTCACGGGGGTTGGACGGATCCGTCGGACGCCGTTCACGCTACGCGGCGCGCTGCTCACCCCCAACGCAACCGCCGCACGTGGCCGCAACCGGCTTCTGCTCAACGCCGTCGCCGCTCAGAACCGCATCACCATGTCCGGCACGCTGCCCAGCCTAGCCGACATCGAGGGGGTTCCCTTGGCGGTGACGGCGCGCGGGCGCAACGCTGCCGAACTACTAGGCATCCTCGGCGTCGTTATCCCGCGCACACGCGCCTATCGCCTGAAATCGACCTTGGTGAAGCGCGGCTCCGAATATCGTTTCGGCGACCTGACGGGGCGGTTTGGGGACAGCGACATCACCGGTGCTTTTACCGTTCAAAACGGCGGCCCGCGCGTCCACATCGACGCCAATCTGACGACGCGGTTGCTCGACATTGTCGATGTCGCGCCCTTCATTGGATACAATCCCGATTTGGTGGCGAGCCGCGGTTTTGCAGCCGCGGCTAGGGCGGCGGGCGCGCCACCCGCGCGCCTGCTGCCCGATGCCTCGCTCCGCGCCGAAGGGCTGCGTGCGTTCGACGCCGACGTCCGCTATCGGGTATCGCGCCTGCGATCGGACAGCGTTCCTGTGACCGATGTTTCAGTGACCGTCGCGCTCGACAACGGGTTGCTCCACCTTTCGCCGTTCAGCTTCACAATGGCGCGCGGCACCGTGGCGTCGGACGTCCGTATCGACTGGCGCAGGCGACCCGCGCGCATCGCCTATGATTTTCGGATGGGTGCCACGCCGATGGCGCGGCTGCTCGCTGGCTTCGGCGTTGAAGAAGCAGGGACCAGCGGCACGGTTCGAGGTCGCGTGCAACTGGAAGGCGATGGCGACACGCTGCACGATTCCCTGGCCACGTCGCGCGGCCGTATCGCGTTCGTCATCCCTCAGGGACAGCTCACGACCCGCAACGTCCAGCTTTCCGAACTCGATCTTGGAACATTTGTCCAGAAGATGTTTGAGTCGCGGCTGAAGGAGCCGGTCAGGATCAATTGCGGTCTGATCGCCTTTACGGTGAAAGGAGGAGCAGCTGCCGCCGATCCCATCCTGATTGACACGAGCAAGAACGTGGTCGTCGGCCGCGGCGGGTTCAGCTTTGCCACCGAACAGATCGACCTTGCCTTTCGTGCCGACGCCAAGAAGTTCAGCCTGTTTTCCGGGCAGTCACCTGTCGGCATCGGCGGCTATTTCGCCAAGCCGTCGCTTGATGTCGTCAGCCCGCAACTGCTCGGCCGCGCAGGGGCGGGCCTCGGATTGGCGGTGTTGGCCATGCCGCCGGCCGCGCTGCTTGCGTTCGTCGATGTCGGCGATGCACGCGCCGCGGCGTGCGGCCCCGTCTTGGCCGGCGCTACCGCCAAGGGGCAGCGCACCCGGGACGGCAAGCCTCGAGACGATCTCGGCACGGGCACCGAGGATAGGTCGAAGGACAAACTGCGCAAGAAGTTCCTCGGCATCTTCTGATGTCTGTGGCGGCACGAGCCCAGCGCGGGAGTGTTGGACAGGTGCCAGCCCATTCACAGGGGCGCGTTGTCGGTCCCAGCGCCCAAATTTGCACAATCCTAAGGCACGGAGCGACGTGCATTGGCGCTATTGTTGGGTAGACGATGAATCAATCGTATGGCCGGTCAGCTAGTCTGCGAGTGATCGTTAGAGCCATGCTTGGATATGCATGACCGGTGAGCTCATTGCAGAAGCGCCGCCATTGCCCAGGCGGCAAAACAGCAGATGCCTGTATAACCGGTAAATACGGGCCATCCGCTGATGGGACAGGAAAACAGCTTTCCTATCTTCACGTTAGCTCGCGGATCTGGCGGCTGGGCGATGCGGTCGGGGCTTTGGCCGCATAGGCTGCGGTGGCTTCGCCGATGATGAGCACAGCCGGATCGTCATCGCTCACCGCCCCGACCAGGAAGGCGAGCGCGAACAACTGGCCGCGGATGATCCGCTCGTCCGGCAGCGCTGCGTTGACGACGACGAGCACCGGCGTTTCGGGAGCGCGGCCTGCGCCGATCAGCTGCTGCGCGACGGTCGCGGCGGCCTCGCGGCCCATATAGATGGCAAGCGTCGCATCGGGTGCCGCAAGCGCTTGCCAGTCGAGGTCGAGGGGGCGACCGGCCTGTGGATGCGCAGTGACAAAGGTCAACCGGCGAGCAACACCGCGCAGCGTCAGGCTCGCCCCGGCCGAAGCGACTGCCGCACTGGCGGCAGTGATGCCGGGACAGATGCGCACTGGCACACCGGCGGCTTGGCATGCGGCAACTTCCTCTGCCGTCCGGCCGAAGATCGCCGGATCGCCGCCTTTCAGGCGGACGACGCGCTGCCCCGCCAGCGCCGCTTCGACGATGAGCGCGTCGATCGTCGCCTGATCCTTGGAATGGCGGCCCGATCGCTTGCCGACACTGATCTGTTTGGTGTGCGGCTCGATCAGATCAAGCACGCCGGGTCCGACCAGCGCGTCGTGGAAGATGACGTCCGCTTCCGAAATCAGGCGCAGCGCCTTGCGCGTGAGCAGATCGGGATCACCCGGTCCCGCGCCAACCAGCCAGACGCTGCCAGCGGGGAAGTTGTCATGCGGCATGCGTAGTCTCCCCAGCAATGAGCCGCGCGAGCGCGGGGCGGCACGAGCCGCAATTGGTGCCCGCGCCGATAGCCGCACCAATTGCCGCGACGTCGACCAGCCCCTGGTCGCGAATCGCGGCGACGACGGTCTTCATGCCAATGTCGAAACAGGCGCAAACAACCGGGCCGCGATCGACCACCGCGCCTGGTGCGCGGCCAGCCAGAAGGGTTGGCGCGGCCTCTGCCTCGCCAAGCTGTGCGATCAGCCAGTCGCGCGCGGGCAGCTCGCCGTGTTCGGTAATAAACAGCGCGGCGACCAGCCGCCCCTTGGCAAGTACCGCGATCCGGCGCGTGCCGCGCGCGCGGTCGATCGCCTCGATCCGCTCACCTAGTGGCAACGATGTTTCCAGTCGCAGCGGGTCACCATCGCCTGCCAGCTCCCACAGGCTGCCTGCCGGGATCGCCACGCGGGTCGCCCACAAACAATCGGGTTGCCGCGCAGGCTCGCCCACCAGAATCAGGAAACCGCGCCACTTGGTCTCGACTGCGCCGATCATGGCGGGCGTCGCCTTGAATCCCGGCTGGCCGGAGATCGGATCGGCAAGCGGACGCGGGAGCAAGCCGGTGCGCCCGCCGGTTGAGGTGCGATCGGTCCAGTGGATCGGCACGAACAGCTCGCCCGGCCGCTGCGTATCAGTGACGCGAGCGCGGTAGAGGCTCTCTCCCTGCGGCGTCGATACGCGGGCGAGGGCGCCGTCGGCGATTCCCAACTGCGCGGCATCATGCGAATGCACCTCCACCAACGGCTCCTCGCGGTGGCGTGCCAGCTTTGGCGCAAGGCCGGTACGCGTCATGCTGTGCCAATGATCGCGATAGCGCCCCGTGTTGAGGGTCATCGGCCAATCGCGGAGCGGCGCAGCGAGCGGCTTTTGCGCGACCGGCACCAGCCGCGCGCGTCCGTCGGCAGTCGGAAAGCGGCCATCGGCAAAGGGCATCCCGCCCCAGCGAAACGGCAACATCGCGTCATAGTCAGCATTGCCGCCCGCGCCGCGCCCCGCCAGCGAGAACAGCCGCTGGCCGTCATTCTGATAGGTTGAGAGCCGCACATGTTCGCGCCAGATTTCGGCAGGCCGGTCATAGGCGAAGGCCGTCTTCCACCCCATGCGCCGCGCGACTTCCTTGACGATCCACCAGTCCGGTCGCGCCTCTCCCGGCAGCGGGAAGATTGCGCGCTGGCGGCTCACGGTGCGGTCCGAGTTGGTGACGGTGCCGTCCTTCTCACCCCATGCGGCGGCCGGCAGTCGGACATGCGCAAAGGCGCCGGTATCGGTGTCGGCCATCACGTCGCTGACAACGACAAAGGGGCACGCCGCCAGCGCCTCGCGCACCTGGGTGGCATCCGGCATGGACACGGCTGGGTTGGTCGCCATCACCCACAGCGCCTTGATCCGCCCTTCGCCGACCGCACGAAACATGTCGACTGCCTTGAGGCCCGGCCTCTCGGCGATCGTCGGTGATGCCCAGAAGCGTTGCACGATCGCGCGGCTCGCTTCGCTAAAATCCATGTGCGCGGCGAGTGTCGAAGCAAGGCCGCCAACCTCCCGGCCGCCCATCGCATTGGGCTGACCGGTGATCGAAAAGGGCTGCGCACCCGGCTTGCCGATGCGGCCCGTCGCCTGATGGACGTTGAGGATCGCATTCACCTGATCCGTACCGGCAAGCGACTGGTTCACGCCCTGGCTGAAGAGCGTCACTGTGCGCGGAGTGGCGGCGAACATTTCGTAGAAGCGGCGAAGGTCGGCTGCGGGAACGTCGCAGGTCTGCGCGGTGGACCACAGATCGGCCCCTTCAAGGTTCCAGAACCCCTCGGGCACCGCGACATGATCGCGAAGAAACGCCTGATCGAGCGCGCCCGCGTCGCGGCACCAGGCGAGCAGCCCGTTCATCAGCGCGACGTCGCTGCCGGGTCGGATCGGAAGGTGAAGGTCGGCCTGCTCGGCGGTTTCGGTGCGGCGCGGATCGATGACGACGAGCTTGGCACCGCCTTCGCACCTGGCGCGGATGCGCTGATAGACAATCGGATGGCACCAGGCGGTGTTCGAGCCCACCAGGACGATGAGGTCGGCGGCGTCGATGTCATCATAGGATGCGGGCACGACATCCTCGCCGAATGCGCGGATGTGGCCGGCCACCGCGCTCGACATGCAGAGGCGCGAATTGGTGTCGATGTTCGCCGTGCCGATGAAACCCTTCATCAGCTTGTTGGCAACGTAATAGTCCTCGGTCAGCAACTGACCCGAAACGTAAAAGGCGACGCTGCCTGGCCCATGCCGCGCGATCGTCTCGCGAAAGCGCCGGGCAACGAGATCGAGCGCCTTGTCCCACGAAGCGCGGCGATTGCCGATCATGGGCGCGAGCAGCCGGCCTTCCAGGCCGACCGTTTCGCCCAGATGCGTTCCCTTCGAGCACAGACGCCCATGGTTGGCGGGATGCTCGGGGTCGCCCTTGATCTCTACTGAACGCTCGCCGGTGCGTGTTGCGACGATCCCGCACCCGACGCCGCAGTAGGCGCAGGTCGTGCGGATCATGCCGCCGCTTTCAGTGCGCCCGCGCGGCAGATCAGCACCCGCCCGCCGCTGAGCTTGACCGGCACTGTCGGCGTGCACCCCTTGTCCTGGCCCAGCGCCTCGCCAGTGGATAGCGAGATGCGCCAGTTGTGCAGCGGGCAGGCGACGGCACCGCCGTGGACGATCCCTTGCGAAAGCCGCCCGTGCTTGTGCGGACAGCGGTCGAGCAGCGCGAACACATGACCCTCGCCTGTTCGGAAGACGGCAATGTCGTCACCGCCCACGATCTGCACCGTCCGGCTGCCGCGCAACGGGATCTCCTCGACCCAGCCGATATCGAGCCACTCGCCGTTCATGCCATCTCTCCCATCGGCTGGAACCGCGCCATTGGCGCATGCTGCTCTCGCTCGGCCCCGGCGGCGCGCGCCGCCCAGGGATCGTCCTGCATGAATTGCTGCGAGAACCAGAAGCGTCGTGTCAGTTCGCCGCGTGCCGCAGCGTCGGGCAACAGGCGCGACTTGACATATTCGAGGCCAACCCGCTCGATCCACGGCGCGGTGCGCTCAAGATAGCGCGCTTCCTCTCGGTATAGCTGGATAAAGGCGGCGCACATCTCCATCGCCTCGGCCTCTGTCGCAACCTTGCACAGGAGGTCGGTGGCGCGCACTTTGATCCCGCCATTGCCGCCGACATGGAGTTCATAACCCGAATCGACGCAGACGACGCCAAAGTCCTTTATCGTCGCCTCGGCACAGTTGCGTGGACAGCCGGAGACCGCGATTTTGAACTTGTGCGGCATCCACGAGCCCCAGGTGGCGCGCTCGATCTTGACGCCCAACCCCGTCGAATCCTGCGTGCCGAAGCGGCACCATTCGCTCCCCACACAAGTCTTCACCGTGCGCAGCGACTTGCCATAGGCATGGCCCGACACCATTCCCGCGGCGTTGAGGTCGGCCCAGACGGCCGGCAGATCCTCTTTGCGAATGCCGAAGATATCGAGCCGCTGGCCGCCGGTGACCTTGACCATCGGCGCATTATACTTCTCGACCACGTCGGCGATCGCGCGCAGTTCGCGCGGGTTTGTGAGGCCGCCCCACATGCGCGGCACGACCGAGTAGGTGCCGTCCTTCTGGATGTTGGCGTGCATCCGCTCGTTGACGAAACGGCTCTGCTGATCGTCGACATACTCGCCCGGCAGCGAGCAGAGCAGGTAATAGTTGAGCGCCGGGCGGCACGACGAACAGCCGTCCGGCGTCGACCAGTGCAGCTTCTGCATCACCTCCGGGATTGAGCGCATCGCCTGTGCGACGATCTCCCGCCGGACATCGTCATGGCCGAAGCTGGTGCATTTGCACATCGTCTTCGGCCCAGCCTCCACCTCGCTGCCGAGACGCAGGGTCAGCAGGGTTTCGACGATGTCGGTGCACGAGCCACAGCTGGCCGAGGCTTTGCACCCGGCGCGTACCGCATCGAGGCTCGCCGCACCGCCGTCGATGCAGGCGAGCACGCGACCCTTGGAGACGCCGTTGCAGCCGCAGATTTCCGCATCGTCGGAAAGCGCCGCAACGGCAGCCTTAGGGTCCGCTTGCCCCCCTCCCGAGGCAAAGGCCTGACCGAAGATCAGCGCGTCGCGAATGTCGGCAACGCTCTCGCCGCGCTTCAGAAGGTCGAAGTACCAGTTGCCGTCGGCGGTATCGCCATAGAGCACCGCGCCGACGATACGGTCGTCGCGCACCACGACCCGCTTGTAGATGCCGCGGCTGGCGTCGCGCAGGACGATGTCCTCCGCCCCATCGCCGCCCGAAAAGTCGCCCGCCGAGAAGACGTCGAGCCCCGCGACCTTGAGCTTGGTTGACGTCGGTGCCGGGCGGTAGCCGCTGTGCCGCTCGACCAATCCGTCGGCCAATGCGCGGCACATGTCCCACAGCGGCGCGACAAGGCCATAGACCTGACCCTGATGCTCGACGCATTCGCCGACCGCCAGGATCGCGGGGTCACTCGTCACCATATGGTCGTCGACCTTGATCCCGCGCCCGACTTCCAGCCCGGCCGCCCGCGCGAGCGCAACCGAGGGGCGTATGCCGACCGCCATGACCACGAGATCGGCGGCGATCTCGGTCCCGTCCTTCAGGCGCACTGCCTCGACCCGGCCGTCGCCCAAAATCGCGGTGGTGTCCGCGCCCGTCAGGATTGTTTGCCCGCGCGCCTCCAGCGCGATCTTGAGCAGCCAGCTGGCCGCCTCGTCCAGCTGGCGCTCCATCAGCGTCGGCATCAGGTGCAGCACCGTCACCTTCATGCCGCGCAGCGACAGACCGTGCGCCGCTTCGAGCCCCAGAAGGCCGCCGCCGATCACGACGGCGTTGCCACCCCGGTCGGCCGCCGCCAGCATCGCCTCGACATCGTTCATGTCGCGGAAGCTGACGACGCCAGGCAGGTCGTGGCCAGGGACGGGAATGATGAAGGGATCGCTGCCGGTCGCGATCAGCAGCCGGTTATATTCGAGGGTCAGGCCGCTCCGGCTCGTTACCGTCCTGGCGGCACGGTCTATGGCGGTAACGGGATCGCCGCTCAGCAGCGTGACGCCATGCCCGGCATACCAGTCATGGCCGTTGATGACGATCTCTTCGAACGTCTTCTCGCCCGCAAGCACCGGCGAAAGCATGATGCGGTTATAGTTGACCCGCGGTTCGGCACCAAAGATCGTGATGCGATAGCGATCGGGGTCGCGCGCCAGCAACTCTTCGATCGCGCGGCAGCCGGCCATGCCGTTGCCGATGACGATCAGATGTTCGCGGAGGTCCCCCTCGGGCGCTTTCAAAGGCTCATGTTTCATCAGATCGTCCAGTCGAGTTGCAGCCACAGCTTGCGCGTGTCGGTGGAAAAGGTGTCGGCGCGATAGTCGGCGTAGCGGATGCCCGCGGTGGTCCGGCCGATGCGCGCCTGTGCGAGAAGGTCGATCTCGTCGCCGTAGCGGCGCACGAGCCGGTCGCTATCGAACCGAGTCGCGCGCCCGCCAGCCTTACGCCCAGCGTTCGGCTCGAAAGCCGGAAGCCCTGCACCGCCGCCTCGTCCGCGTCGATCCAATAGCCGAAACCCGTCAGCGTGCCGACCGGTGAGGTCCAGGCGAGATTGGCAAGCACGGTATCGCCGGAAATTGCCCGTTGCCGCGCATCGGTGCCGTCGATTCCCCACAGCGTGCGCACCGACCAGACATAGCTGACATCGGCCTTCACGCCCTTCATCGGTGAGAATTCACCGCGAACTGCATCAAAGGTCTGCGCGTTCTGGCGGAAGGGAATGTTCCCAACGAAGCGCTCGTCGTCCAGCGCGATGCGCTGCCGCCCAAGCGTCACTGCCTGTCCCGCGTCCGCATAGCGGAGCTGCGCGCGATACAGCGCGACGTTCTGCGGATCGGCGACGAGCGGTCGGGTCTGGCGCCCGTGCAGCCCGTCATAATAGTGGTCGATGATCGCGAGGTTTCCCTGCGCCTCGGCCAGCACCGACCAACCTGCGCTGCTCGCCTCGATTCCGGTGCGGACGCGCATCGTCATCGCGTCGGCGTCCAGCGGCAGGCCGTCCTGCTCGGCATGCTCGTAGCGCAGGCGCGCCTCGGCGAGTGGCTTGATCGTCTGCGCGGCCGCCGGGGTCGCCACGACGAAGGTCAGGAGCGCAAGGGCGCGCATCAGATCCGCACCCCCTCGGCCGCGCCCCAGCTGCGCCGCCAGCTGCCCTTGACCAGCGAAAGCCCGGCAAGTGCGACGAGCGCAAGAGCGGCAAAGATAAGGAAGCCCGGCGCGAAGCTGCCCGTCCACTGTTTGGCAAGGCCGAGCGATGAGGCGAGATAGAAGCCGCCAACCCCGCCAGCCATGCCGACCAAGCCGGTCATCACGCCGATTTCTGCGGCAAAGCGCTGCGGCACGAGCTGGAATACCGACCCGTTGCCGACGCCCAGCGCCAGCATGGCGATGACGAACAGCGTCAACGCCGCGGCAAAGCTGCCCGCGCTCGCCACGCCCGCCAGCGCCGCCGCGGCAAGCAGGAACACGGCAGTCAGCGCCTTTACGCCGCCGACCCGGTCGGCCAGCGCGCCACCGATCGGCCGGACCAGAGACCCCGCGAATACGCAAGCCGCGGTCGCATAGCCTGCCTGGATCGTCGTCAGGCCAAAGCGATCGGTAAAGTAGATCGGCAGGCTCGCCGCCAGGCCCACGAACCCGCCAAAGGTGACCGAATAGAAGCCCATCAGCCACCACGCGTCCGCCTGCTTCAGCGGCGCCAGATATTCAGCCAGGCGCTTGGGCGCAGGCGCGCCGGGCGCATCCTTGGCCATTGCGAGATAGAGTGCGAAAACGATCGTCAGCGGAATGCAGGCAAGGCCCAGAACCGCGTTCCAGCCGAACAGCTTGGCAAGCGCGGGCGCGAACAGAGCCGCGAGCACGGTGCCAGAATTGCCCATACCTGCCAGACCCATGGCCTTGCCCTGATGCTCGGGCGGGTACCAGCGGCTGGCCAGCGGTAGCGCAATCGCGAACGACGCGCCTGCGAAACCCAGCACCACGCCCAGCGCCAGCGTGCCGGCAAAGCTGCTGACGCCCATCACCCAGGCGGTGAACAGCCCCGCAATGACAATCACCTGGCTGATCGCGCCCGACCGCTTGGGACCGATCCGGTCGACCAGCAGCCCATTGACGACGCGCAACACCGCGCCCGCCAGCGTCGGCACTGCGACCATCAACCCTTTCTGCGCCGGCGTCAGCGCCAGCGACTTGGCGATCTCGGGCGCAAGCGGCCCCAGCAGCACCCACACCATGAAGGCGAGGTCGAAATACAAAAATGCTGCAACCAGCGTGGGCTTGTGTCCGCTTTGCCAGAAGCCGTTCTTTTCAGTCCTTGTCTCTTCCCAGAATGCCGTTGCCATTGCCCGTCCCCTCGGCCGTGCCGGAAATGAAAAAAGCCGCCAGGACGGCGGCCCTTATCGGGCGCGTCCTGGCGGCTTCGTTGCCTCTTCGAATGCCGGTAGTGCCGGCATTTCGATCAGTGGTGCCCCCCCGGCGCTGGAGAGGCGTGTCACTGCTATCTTGTGCCCGGCGTCATTGCCCGGCGACGTTCAAGCTGCCTGATTCGCGCGCACCGCACAAGAGGTTTTCGCACTTGCGGCATCTTCACCCGCGCGATCAGGGCAGCGTGGCAAGATAACCCGGAATGTCATCGGGGTCGAAGGCACGCCCGTCGAAGAAGCGGTCGTTGCCAAGCACCAGCCGACCTTGTGTGGAACCTGCGCCTATCGGCTCGCCCAGCGCCCCCTCCAGCTTCGAGGACGCGCCTGGCAGTACCGCGCCCGAGCCGGCGAGCGCGGCGCGGTAAAGGTCGGGGCGGAACGTCGCCGCTGCGATCGCCGCATCGCCCGCGTCATAGCCGCGCCCGTCCCAGCGCGTCATCTGCGCATACAGCCACGCCGCCTGGCTGCGCCACGGAAAGTTCGCCGCTTCCCGATGCTGGAACATGAAGTCGGGATAATGGACCGGCTCGCCGCCCTGCACGAGCCGGATGCGGTCGGTGATCGCGCGGAGGATCGCGTCGGCGGGTGCATCCAGATAGGCAGGTTGCGCCAGGATCTTCGCGCTCGCCTCCACTGTGTCTGGCCGCACGAAATGGGCGGCCGCGGCATGAAGCGCACGGATCAGTCGCTGGGTCGCGTCGGGGCGTTCGGCGGCGATGTCGGCGCGCATCGCCAGCACCTTTTCGACGCCGCGACGCCAGATCTGAGCCGTCGCCAAAGCAATCCGGCCGACCCCTCGATCAACGGCGATCGAGTTCCACGGCTCACCCACGCAGATGCCGTCGACCTCGCCGCTCGCAAGTGCATCAGCGGCAAAGGGCGGGCTGGTGACGACGATCTCGACATCGGTGTCGGGCCGGATACCCACCGCCGCGAGCCAATAGCGCAGCATGTAGTTGTGGCTCGAATAGCGATGCACGACGCCAAAGCGGAGCCGGCGCGAGCGCGCCACTTCCCGCAATGCGGCACCGACCGCGTGCGGATCGCCCAGCGCCTCTCCCAGTCCGCACGCCTCGCCCAGCGCGGTCGAAAAGGTGATCGCGTTGCCGTTCAGCCCCAGAACGAACGGCACCGCCATTGCCGTTGGCGGCCGATCGCGTCCCAGCGCGGTGGCGATCGCCAGCGGCGCGACCAGGTGCGCGGCGTCGGTATGGCCATAAAGCAGCCGGTCGCGCACGGTCGCCCATGTGACGTCGCGCACTAGGTCCAGCGTCAGGCCCTCTGCTTCGGCGAAGCCCAGTTCGTGTGCCAGGATCGGCAGTGCGGCATCGACCAGCGGCAGGAAGCCGATGCGGAGGCGCTCGAGGCTCATGGCAGGTCTCCCATCAGCGCATCGCTTGTGACGATCGCCTCGGCCACTTCGGCGATGCGTCGGTTGGACTGCATCGCATGGCCACGTAGCAGCGAATAGGCGGCAGGCTCGTCAATGCCGCGGCGGCGCATCAGGATTGCCTTGGCCCGGTCGATCGTCTGACGGTCGGCCAGCGCAGTCTTGGCCTCGGCCAGTTCGGCCTGCAGACGAGAGAACGCCTGGAACCGCCGGATCGCGACGTCGAGCACGGGCTTGATGCGCTGCCGGGCCAGCCCGTCGACGACATAGGCGGACACGCCCGCATCCACTGCGGCAAGCGCGCTTTCGGCGTCCGACTGGTCAACGAACATCGCGATCGGCCGGCCGAGCGCCCGCGACATGACAAAGAAATCCTCGAGCTGGTCGCGGCTCGGGTTTTCAAGGTTGATGAGCACGACTTCAGGCGCACACGCCTCGATCTGCCGCGCCAGCGGCCCGGCAGGGTCGATCACCACTTGGTCGTCTAGCCCGGCGTCGCGCAGCCCCTCGGCGATGATCGCCGCACGCGTCGTGCTGGTATCGATGATGGCGATTCTCACGGCAAGCTGATTACCGCCCGTGTCGCGGCGCATCCAGTCCCCGCGTCAGCATCGAAGGCTCCGGCGCGACGCAGGCACGGGAAGCACAGAATTGGGCATACTTAATAGGCAATATTTAAGCTGGTCGCGGAGGCGCTGCCTTCAAGCTGCTGATGGCAATTGCTCCCGTTCGACGATCACCACCTGCGGCGGGAACGGAGTACGCTTGGGATGGTGCCCCACAGAGGACAAAGATGGGCACTCAGATCATTGGAGAATATCGGTTCGGCGCGGTCGATAATGGCCGACAGTGGGCGAGAAAGATTTGCGTCGAGAGCGGCTAAGCGCTTTATCTGGTCCTCCTCGTCCCAAGGCGCGCGTCGACATAGTCCTTGCACGTATCGAAGATTGTAACGATGCGACCGGATACCGGGGCCGTAGCGCTGCTCGGATGCGCCCATCATCGCGGCGAAAACGCAGACACCATGCATTGTCGATCAAGCCCGCATTGTGGATAGCGGCCTCGATCCGATTGGAGATTGTTGGGTGGCCGCTATCTGGCGCCAGCATACGGTCCTCGCGGATCCACAGAGGCAATGTGTTTGGGATGCGAAAAACAGCATATTTTCGTTTTATGCGCTTAACAGCATAAAATTATTTTATGCGCTTTTCAGCATAGAATGGTTTTATGTGAAAAAGCGCATATTGCTTTCTTATGCGATTTATGGCATATGCCTCCGTGGAGGCACCGAATGTTCCAGATCATCAGATCCCCGCTGCAACTGGGAACAGCCATCAGCAACGCCCGCAAGGAGCGTGGATGGACGCAGCGCGATCTCTCCGCCCTCTCTGGCCTGCGTCAGGAACTCATCTCGAGGATCGAGACGGGCCACGAGGGCACGAAGCTCTCGTCGATCCAATCGCTGTTTGCGGTGCTCGACCTCGATCTAATCGTCGAGGAACGAAACGCCCGTAACACGCAAGGCATCGAGGACATCTTCTGATGCCACGCAGGAGAGCTCACGCCCCGCTCGACGTTTTCATCAACAACCGGCTTGTCGGCCATTTGGCCAAGGAGAACGACGGTGCTGTCCGGTTCGGCTACGCCAGCCGTTGGCTCGAATGGCAGAATGCCTTTGCTGTCTCGCTGTCTCTGCCGCTGCGGTCCACGCAATATGCCGGCGCACCCGTCGCCGCTGTCTTCGATAACCTGCTCCCCGACAATCCCGATATCCGCAGACGGGTTGCCGAGCGGACCGGTGCAGAGGGAACTGACGCATACAGCCTTCTGGAGGAGATCGGTCGGGACTGCGTGGGCGCCATGCAATTTCTCCATGAAGGCGAACAGCCAAGCGCGCTGAGCGACGTTCAGGGAGAGCGGATTTCGATCGAAGAAATTGAAAAAATCCTGGCCAATCTCGCACGGGCGCCTCTTGGCATGGATGTCGAACAGGAGTTTCGCATCTCGGTTGCCGGAGCGCAGGAGAAGACGGCACTGCTCCACCATCGAGGCAGGTGGCTGCGACCCAGAGGCACCACCCCAACCACCCACATTCTGAAACCACAGCTCGGGCTGATACCGACCGCGGTTGGGCCAATCGACATGGATGCGAGCGTCGACAACGAGCACTACTGCCTGACGCTCCTCGAGGAGTTCGGACTCAAGGTCGCACAGACCCGCATCGACACGTTTGGGAAGCGCCGCGTCCTCGTGGTTGAGCGTTTCGATCGCCTTTGGCGGGGCGGCGCAGAGCTGCTGCGCCTGCCTCAGGAAGACTGTTGTCAGGCCCTAGGCGTTCCGCCTGCCCGCAAGTACCAGAGCGACGGCGGTCCCAGCGCAGCGGGCATCCTGAAGCTGCTGCAGCAGGCTGACGAACCAGTCGACGATCAGGCGGCATTCTTCAGGGCCATCATTCTGTTCTGGCTCATCGGCGCGACCGACGGACACGGAAAGAACTTCAGCATCTTTCTCCGCCCGGGCGGCCGATATGCGCTGACGCCATTCTATGATGTGCTTACCGCACAGCCCGCCTTCGACAGGAGACAGATCCCCCACAGGAGCTTCAGACTGGCGATGTCGGCCGGAAAGAGCCGGAAATACAAAATACTCGACATATCCGGGCGCCATTTTGTCGAGACCGGCCTCGAAGGAGGGATGGGTCGCGCCATGATTTTCGCGGCAATTCGCGACGTGCTCGACAATGCGGTATCAGCTTCCGAGCGGGCACTTGCCAGGATGCCCGAAGATTTCGCGACCGAGATCCATGAGAGCGTGAGGGCAGCCATCGGGGAGCGGCTTGCGCGGCTCGAGGGGGGACTCGCAGAGATCTAAACCTTTCCGCAGGATCGGAGGCGGCATGGCAAGGCTTGATGAACAGGCGCAAGGAATCGCGGGATTGCTGAAGGCTGTGCCCAGCCCGGAACCGCTGCCGGTCGACATGATCTACGAAACGCCAGCCGCGACAGCGGTCCTCGGGAAGGGAGTGGTAGATGCCTGCGCGCGCTAGGCATCACCCATGAAGAAGCGCGGCAATGCTCGCCCAATGCTGGTTCTCAGGGGTGCTCTCAAGCAAAGGATTTCTGCCAAATTTTAGAATGGTGCCCCACAGTGGACAAAGAGGGGCACTCAGATCATTGGAGAATATCGGTTCGGCGCGGTTAATTTTGAGCCGTTTTGCGGATTGTCGGTCAGGAGCCGAATTCGCCACGCTCGCGTCGAACGATCCGGGACGTAATCAAGGCGCTGGAAGCCGGCCGACTCGCGGTGGACCGGGTGTCCCTCCTAGAAAGGACCATGACCCGATGGACCGCACACGTGATCGCTGTTGCCCGCAGCAACTCCATGGCGTTCCTTGACGAACTGGAGAAGTCCGATGGCCGCAATGTCTAGCGCCAGCGCGCTGCGCTTCCGGCAACACCCAAGTCATCTGATGGCCAGCGTTGCCGCTGGAATTGCCGCGGAGATCGCGGCCGACTCCGATGCCGTCCCGGCGTCCGTCCTCGCCAAGGCGAAGGACTGGTCGGCCCCGTCCGCGGCGGGCATCCACATCATGGGGCATGAGACGCGGCACACTGGATGGCGCCATGTTCGACGATGCTGCCGACTGATCGGAAGACACACGCATGACCCAGCCGCTTCGTGCCTACATCTATGCCCGTGTTTCGAACGACGATGAGGACGGCAACAACGCCTCCGGCGTGGCCCAGCGTGCGGGTGCCGCGACTTGCCCCAGCAAGGCGATCCGCGAAGACGCACTCGACAGCATTGTTCTCAACGGACTGCTCGGCCGCGTTCTGCAGCCCGACCGGTTGAAGGTGTTGCTGGCGGATGTCCTCGATCGCTCGGACGATGCCGAGAAGCGCCGCAAGGACGATCTCGACCGCGTCCGCCGCGAGCGGATCGCTGCTGAAGCCCGGTTGCGCCGTCTTCTGGAACTCGTCGAAGAAGGGTTGATGAGCCCCCGCGACCCGATCTTCGCCGACAAGCTCGCCGAGGGCCGCGCCTCGATCACGGCTTTGACCGAAACCGAGCGCAGCCTGCAGACGCAGCTCGGTGCTCGCACGCACGTCATCGACGACGCCGCGGTCGAGCGGTTTGGCGCGATGCTCCGCGCCGAGATCCTGAACGAGAACGCGGAGCTAAGGCGCTCATACGTGCAGATGCTGATCGGCGACGTGTCGGTCAACGACAACGAGATCGTCATCGCCGGCTCCACGGCCGTGCTCGAAGCTGCTGCGATCAGAGGTGATATGACCGGCGCAACCGCGGTTCGCGGTTTTGACCGGAAATGGTGCCGCTTACAGGATGCGTGCCGGGTTTGAGATCGACTGATGCGCGGGGTTGTTCTGAATCCCATGGAACGTCGAGTGTCGCTTCAACGGCTGCGTCCGAGGACGATGCCGGTGAGCCTGCTGTGGTATGATCAGGCTTGGTCATGTGCGGAGGCTCCGGGATCGTGGATCAGCATGCGGGACGGTGCGATGGTGATGGGACGGACGAGTCGTGCCCCATTTGCCGGGGCGAAGAACTCGACTCAGACTTCCTCTCAATGATTGAGCTCGCAGCGGCTCAGCCGGGGAAGGCGATGACCTTCGAAGAGGCGATTGAGTGGCTGCGCAACCTGTGATCAGGCGGCGAGCAGTCGGTAGACCGATGCACGCCCGATCTTGAGGCGCTTGGCGATCTGGGTGGCCCCCATCCCCTCAGCACGAAGATCGCGCACAGCGTCCGGGCTAATCGTCGCGGGACGGCCCTTGTAGACATTGCCACGCTGCTTCGCGGCTTCGATCCCCCGGCGCTGCCTCGCCTTGATGAAGTGCTTCTCCATCATCCCCACCAGTCCGAACACGGTCAGCATCACCTCGGCCATGATATCGCTGCCGTCGAGCGTGATGGCCGGGTCATTGATCCGCAGCACGGCCTTCTTCTCAATGACGCGCTTGGCGATCGTCAGCAGGTCGCCGGTATCTCTGGCAAGCCTGTCCGGGTGAAGAGCCAATAGGGTGTCGCCCTCATCGAGCAGGCGCAGGGCTGCTTCGAGTTGATCTCGCCCGGTGAGCTTCGAGCCGTTGCCGATATCGACAAACACGACGACCGCACCGAGCTTCTCCAACATGATCTTCTGGCTGGTGGCGTCCTGCCCCTGATCGGTGCTGATCCGTGCGTAGCCCAGCGTCTTGCCCATGGTGGCCCTCATCGTCTCGTATGGCTTTAAGACCGGCTCGCTCCAGCCGTCTCTGAAGTCAAATTCCACGCGCTTGAGACGAATATCTGGCTCAGGAATCGTGCTGTATCTGGTTGCCCTATCGAGGCGGGTATGACCGAGGTGGCGCGCAGCCCAACGCTGCATTGAGCGGATGTGGCGACGGTTAGGCCGACAGTTGGAGGCAGCGCCTTGTTGGTCGCATCTATGCCTACGCTGCTGCCCTGCACAAGGTCTTGTCGATGGTGCTGAGGGGCAAACGGTTGATGATGGCGAGCCTGTCGTTTCGCTCCATGGGGAGCCATCGAGTGCAGGCGATGGGGTCACCGGCGATGACGACGTGGGCTGGTGCGCCGTGCTCACCGGCATACCAGCCCGGATAGACTGCCAGAAAACCGAAGTTCGCGCAGGCCGCTTCGAGACAGGCGGCATCCCCGATCCGCTCGACGTTTACCCCAACGCCATTGAGGCCGAAGCTCGCACGGTGCTCATCGCCGGTCAGCATGAGGTCGATGAGCCCGGGGCAGTCAGTGAGCGGGATGGGCGTGAGCATGCTGGTATTTATGAGCCGACCTCGCCCGTTTATCCTCGGCGCGACTGCTGCATCATAATGCGCCGGAAGGAGGTGCCATGTCGCGAACCCCGCCGTCATCAGGACGGGCTATCAACCGAGCACCGGTCCCGATTTATGCCTTCGAGAAGAACGAAGGTTCCGTGTCGAGCACCTTCAATGGGAGGATCATCCATCGCGTGCCGATCCGCCTTGCGTTGTGGTCGGGCGACATCATCGACGCGGTGCGCTACGCGGGCCGATATTGGCCGATCTACCCAGCCGAGACCTTCACCGAGAAGATGGGCCAATGGGTCAATGAGCGCGATACGCTCTATGGCCATGATCATAGCCCGTTGAAGCTGCCGCTCGCACACTCCTACCTATTCGACAGCGATACGCCCCGAGGCTCCTACGACTGGTAAGTGTCAGCCGCTCAGCCCCATTTCGCTTTCAACTGCTTTGGGAACCGTTTCCCCAACCCTCAGTCGAGATGATTTCCGAACACGGTGTCCCGCCAACCATGCTCAATGAAGGCCACCCATGTTTGCGGAATAGGGGCGGTAGAGTCGATGGAGGGGCAAAAAGCTGGCCTAAATACCCTGTATTAATCGGGAGGAAGAGCATGGGCTGGCGGCATTATAAAGTGCGGCAATCAGGAGATTGCGAGGTTCTAAAGGACGGCGAGCCATCCCTTGTCCGCTTCGACATAGGTATCGTTGAGACGGGACGCACCCGCGTCTTCGCCGGTCACTTTGTGCGGCTCTCGCTTACCGATGGACGGCAGATAACGGGCGAGGATGAGCGATCCCTACGCGCCGCACTATGGCGGCTGGCTCGAAACCTGACTCCGCTGTGGCTCACAATCAACTGCGTCGGCCTGAACGCCGAGTTCACTGAAAGTGGGCTCAGTGTCGATACTGGTTGGGGCTACTGGGGACCACACAGCGAGCCGATGCACATGATGGCCCCACTGCCTGAACGAGAGGAGGGGCACGATCTGGACCGCCTGATCAAAGAAGCTGTCGATGGGATGGAGATTGCCATCAAGCTGACGCTCCAATCGGCTCCCGGTCAGCCCGCGCACGCAGCGCCTCGTAAAGCTGGGCAGGGCCGAGCAGCACCTCCTTCAGGCCATCGCGCACCTTCTGCGAGTCGAGGGCCTGCTTACTTAGTGAAGAGTGAGCCTCGAACGCCTCAATGATCGCGTTCATCAACTCGTCCTTGAGCGTGGGCGAGTTGGCAAACTGCGCTTCAGTGTTGTTCGCCGCCTGCGTAACCAGCGCGTCAGATTCGAGCATCTTGTCGCGCAGGGTAGTGACGTAGCTCAGTTGATCGCCATCGGTCGTGTCAGCGCCGAACAAATCGTTCACGCGCTCAATGATCTCGGCGAGCAGCGCCTTGTCTTTCTCCTGCACCGACCCGGAACCGACCTCGGTCATGGGCTTGAGCTTGCTCTCATCACGACCTGCCACGTCGAGGCGCCGCTGCCCCTCATCTTTGAGGCTGTGGTGCGTCAGCACGACTTTGGACAGGTCCACGCCCTCGCGTTCGCGACCGAACTCCAGCAACGGGACCAGCCGCTTATAGAACAGGAAGCGCTTCTCAACCGCGCTGCTGCCGTAGTCGAAAATCTGCGAGAGGAAGCTGTATGCGCGCTGGTATGCCGCCATGTCGTTCTTGAACAGAACCAGCGCGTTGATCTCATCCTGAGCGTCCGACGCGCCGTCATCGTCGTTACGCTCTCGTGCGCTCCGCAGGCGTTCCTGCGCAGCTTTGTAGCGCTTGAGCAGGCGGTCAGCGACAGGCTCGATGGCAGCGATGAGATCACCCTGCTTGGCGCGGGGGTTCATCTCGACCGCAGCGACACGCTCGACCTCAAAATCATCGTAGTGGCCGCTGGCGTCGAGCTTGCCCTTGAGATCGAGGACGAGGTTCGGGTCAGTCACGCCCTCAAGTTCGGCGGTGTCATAATAGGTGCGGAAGGCGGTTAGGATTTCCTCGGACGAGTTCACGAAATCGAGGACGTAGGTGGTGTCCTTGCCGGGGTGAGCACGGTTGAGGCGCGATAGCGTCTGCACCGCTTGAATACCCGCAAGCCGTCGATCGACATACATGCCGCACAGCAGCGGCTGATCGAAGCCGGTCTGGAACTTGTTGGCGACCAGCAGGAGGTGGAAATCCGCGCCTGCGAACGCATCACGAATGTCACGGCCCTTGAGGCCCGGATTCAGCGAGGCGCTGCCCTCAGTGACCGGCTCGTCGCTCGACTCAGGATCGTTCACCTCACCAGAGAAGGCGACCAGCGTGCCAAGGCCGTAGCCCTGCGACTTGATGTAACCGTCGATTGCCTTCTTCCAGCGCACGGCCTCTACCCGACTTCCCAGCACGACCATGGCCTTGGCTTTGCCATCGAGCAGCGGCTCGACGTTTTCGCGGAAGTGCTCAACGACGATCTGCACCTTCTGGGCGATGTTGTAGGGGTGGAGGCGCACCCAGCGCATGATGCCCTTGAGCGCGGTGCTGCGCTCGACCTGCTGATCGTCCCATTCCTGTCCCTCATTGGCGAGGCGGAAGGCGAGCCGGTAGGGCGTGTAGTTCTTGAGCACGTCGAGGATGAAGCCCTCCTCAATCGCCTGTCTCATTGAGTAGACGTGGAAGGCGGACGGCAGATTGCTGGGGCCGGATGGCTGATCGGGCTCCGGCTTGCGCCCGAACAGTTCAAGCGTCTTGCCCTTTGGCGTGGCGGTGAACGCCACATAGGTGACGCCGCTATCGCCAGCCCGCGCCGCCATCTGGGCGGTCAGAATATCCTCGGTGCTCGCCTCACCGCCGTCCTGAAGCTCAGCGATCTCCTCGGGGGACAGCAGCTGCTTGAGCTTCTTCGCCGCCTCGCCGGTCTGGGAGCTATGCGCCTCGTCGGCGATGACGGCGAACCGTTTGCCTTGTGTGGCGGCGAGATCGCGGACGGCTTCAAGCGCGAAGGGAAAGGTCTGGATGGTGCAGACGATGATCTTCTTGCCCTGCGCCAGCGCGTCGGCAAGCTGGCCGCTCTTGGCCCCACCCTCGCTGCGGATCGTCGCCACCACTCCGGTGGTCCGCTCAAACCCGAACAGCGCGTCCTGAAGCTGGGCGTCGATGACGTTGCGATCCGACACGACGATGACGGTGGAGAAGAGCTTCTCGTCGGCATCGGTGTGGAGGTCGGCGAGGAAATGCGCCGCCCACGCGATCGAGTTGGTCTTGCCGCTACCTGCTGAGTGCTGGATCAGGTATTTGCCGCCTGCCCCCTCGCTGCGCACGGCCGCGCGCAGCTTCCGGGTGGCATCAAGCTGGTGATAGCGGGGGAAAATGATGCCGGTGATCGCCCGCTTCGCATCACGCTGAGCAACGAGGTAGCGGCCGATGATCTCCAACCAGCTTTTCCGCTCCCAGATATCTTCCCACAGATACGCCGTGCGGTGCCCGTGCTCATTGAGCGGGTTGCCCGCGCCGCCTGCATCGCCCTTGTTGAACGGGAGGAAGCGCGTGGTCGGCCCTGCCAGTTTGGTGGTCATGTGGACTTCGCTGTTGCTCACCGCGAAGTGAACGAGCGCACCGCTGGGGAAGGTCAGCAGCGGTTCGGAGTTGCCGCCCTTGGGACGGGGCAGGCGGTCGAACCGATATTGGTCGATGGCGTCAGTGATCGATTGGGTAAAGTCCGTCTTCAACTCAGCGGTCGCGACGGGAACGCCGTTGAGGAACAGCGCCAGATCGAAGCAGTTCTCGTTCGCCACGGAGTAGCGAAGCTGGCGCACCACCCTGAGCCGGTTCGCCTGATAGGCCGCGATGATATCAGGGTTCATGCCCATCGCGGGCTTGAACTGGGCCAGCGAGATCATGCCTCGCACCCCGACCATCTCGACACCGTGACGGATCACATCCAGCGTGCCGCGAACGTCGATCTGTTTACGCACGCGGTCGAGCAGCGCGCCCTCAGCGCCCGAGCCGTGACTGCGGCTCAGTGACTCCCACACCTTCGGCTGCGTCTCCTGCACCCACGCAACCAGATCGGGCGCAAACAACGCCCGCTTGCGGTCGTAGAGCGCGGCGCTGCCGGGTTCGTAGAGCCAGCCATGCTTAGCGAGGTGCGCACAGATTTCGTCCTCGAAACGGACTTCCTTGTGGATGCTCATCAGCGCTGCCCCGCCCGCACCTGATTGAGGCGGGGACGCATGACCCGCTCAAGCCGCACCATGGCGTCCACCAGCGCCTGCTGGACCTTCGGCCAGTCCTCGCGGTCGGAGCGGTAGCCTCCGTCCACCAGCGCACCGATGAGCGTGCCCCGCTGCCGATCATCCCGCTTCCAGATAAGGTCGCCGCCAAACTCGCTCTCTATGGCGGCGCGCTCGGCTTCCATGCGCAGGAAGAAGCTCTGATTGTCCTCGATCCACAGGTGGACCTGAGAGTCGCTCTGCCGGATGGTGTAGCTGAAGTTGAAGCCCGGAACGCCCGCTGAGGCGGATATCCAGTTGTCCTTGGAAGGGCTCCGACCGGCATGTAGCGGCGTCTGCTGAGCGGCGAGCGCGAGCAGGCTCTGCCAGAACTCGTAGCGTATCTCGTGGCGCTCCACCTTCGCCTTCTGCTCGGCCTGCCGCTTGAGCCCGATCTGCGTCTGGAACTGGGTCGCCTCGGGTAGCGGGATGATTGGCTGCACGTCGAGCAGCAGGCGACCATCGCCGAGCTTGTAGGGGCTCAGCCGGATGCAACTGATGTCGAGGCCCTGCTCGCGCAGCCACAACACGGTGGTGGTCAGTTCCTTGCTGAAGGCAGCTGAGGCGAGAATGATGCGAACGCTGCCGCCAAACTCTTCCTGCTCGGCCTCCTGCCAGTTGAGGAAGGCGAGCAGTGCCGCCTCGGCTTCGTCCCCGCTCTGACCGCAACGACGAAGGTATTGCGTGTGCGCTTCGACTGCCTCAGCGAACGTCATTCGCGCGATCATCGCCCCGTAGCGGATCGCCTGAAGCTCCATGTGCCCCGCGTCGTCACGCTTGAGTTCGACCACGACGAGGTTCGCCTCGGGATCGAGGCAAAGCAGGTCGATGCGGCGATTGCTGTCGATCCACCCCCCATACTCATCGGACAATACGAACAGGTCTTCGCCGAGCACCGTGATCTGGTCGCGCAGCATGCGCTGAATGTCCTGACGCTCGCGCAAGCCCTCAACGTCGAAGCGCGTCGGGTTCGCGGCGGTGAGCTTTCCTTCATTGACTTCGTAGACCGGCATCAGCCGCGCTTCCTCAGCCCGAGACGCTCGAACGCAGCCGCAACATCCGACTTCATCGTGAACAGGTTTTCAGGCTCTTTCAGGTCAGCGAGGATACCGGAATAGAACTTGCCGTTACGGTGATCGGCGTTGGGTGCAGGCCACAGGTAGAGCGCGCGATCAGCGCACATTGTGCCGAAATGCATATGCCAACTCTGCGCCTTCCACCCCAGCGCCTGAGTCAGTGCGGTTGAGGTCGAGCCGGGATTGTCGAGCAGCACTTGCACCAGCTTCGCCTCGGTTTCCGTCATCGGCTTGACGGTGAATGCGCGGATGACGCGCTCGGCTGTGTCGAGCCCGCTCAGTTCGCCAACCAACGCCTCGTGCTCTCTCTGCTCCTGCTGATCCAAGGCATCGATCATGCGCTGTGCCGCCTCGCGCTGGGCGTCAGTTCCACTGGTGCGCCAGCCTTCCGCATTGGTGCGCATTTGCATGCGGCTCTCAGCGGACGCGGCGGGGATTGCTGCCAGTTGCTTGTCGATGTTGAGGCTCATGCCATCGCTCCCACCGGGGTGGCGACCTGCCGCGCTTCCCAGTCCTTGTAGGTCAGCCCACCTTCAGCGGTGCGCCAGTCAATCTGCCCGTTTGACGCCCTGCCGTTCACCACCGCCGCTGCGGCGCTGGGGCTGCGGAAGGCATAGTCCTGCGTGAACACGCAGTGCGCGCCACGCTCGGTGAGGACGCCCGATCGGCGAAGCTCTGCGTAGAGAGAGGCGTAGGTGTGGTGTTCGAGGCCGGTCCATTCGAGCCTGCTCATTGATCCGGCCTCAACGACGAACTCGCCGTTTGTAAGAACAGCCGAGGCACGCAAGCCGTGCTTGCGCGATTCCAGCACGAAGCGCGTTCCGACAGTGCCAACCTCCTGCGGGTCCGCCATGAACCGCACAGGCGTGGTGGTTGTCATGGGCCGCACCGACCGGGTGCGCTGGATGAACATATCAACGCGCACGGCGGGCAACACGATCAGCAGGTTCTCAAGGAACGCCTCCATCTTCGCGATGTCGGCTTCGCTGAGGACCGGCAGCACCGGCGCAGTCAGGTTGTCGAGCGGGGTGTGCCCTATCGCCTTGGCGTGACTGATCAGGCGCGCTTCGAGGTAGCGAACATGCGCCTTGTTGAGCTTGTTGGCTGCGGCGGTGACCAGCACCGCACTGGTCCACCACTCCTTGCGCACATCATGCTGACGGATGCGCGCGCCGATATCCTCGCCCTCACCGATGTAGGCAAACGGCTCGCCGTTCTGGTCGCCGAGCAGCAGGTAGACGCCCGCATAGCTCGCCTCAGTGCGCACGAGCGCCTCGCTCAACTGGGTGCGCGGGAACAGCAGGACGTGGCCGGTCCAGTTGAACAACTCGGCAGTGACCATGCCATCGGGCCGACCATCGATATAGTAAAGCTCCAAGGAGCGACCGACCGCAAGGCTCATACGAACAGCCTCCCGGTCGTGGTCTTGGGGCCGGAGCCGGTCGGCACGATGCCGTGGCGACGCATCCAGCCCAGCCACTTGGCAAGCTCACCGGCGCGGAACTTCTCGCGCTTCTCCGGGTGCCAATCGTCGAGGAAGCCGGTGATGATATCGTCGTCGGATGGCGTGGCACCCTCACTGAGCAGGTCGTTCCAGACGCCGTAGAGCGTCGCCACGGCCTCAGCCTGCTTGGTTGTGAGACCAGCGAAATCATCGATCAGCTTGTCGAGCTTGGCGGCGCGATCGGGGCCGAGCCAGTCGGCAAGCTCTTGGCGATGCGCCCCGCGCTGCTGACCAAGCCGGTAGCTGACCGTGGTGCCGGTGCCGCCCGCCTGATCGGCAGTGATGCCCGCAATGCTGTGGGCACCCCTCTCCATGTCGTCAATCAGCGCACCGTCGAGCGGGCCAGCGGCTGCTCGCGTATAGCTGCCCGCAAGCTCGCTGATGCCGACGTGCCCTTCAGCGAGGAAGGCCAACTTTTGGAACTTGACGCGACCGAAGGTCGCCTGACCCGCTGACCGCTCAATGATCTCAGTGCCGACCAGCGCGCGCGCTCGGGCGCGCTCGATCGGGAACGGCAGCACCTTGGCCGAGCCGCCCACGTCAATCTTGCCAGTGACCGCTGCGGAGATGAGGGCAGCACGACGTTCATTGAGAAGTCGGATCGCGGAGTCAGCCTCGTGGGATAGAGCGTCGAACTTTGCTGATGCCGCTTCGATATGGCTGATGATCTCGACTTGTTCGGCATCAGGCGGAACCGTCATCCAGAAGTCAGCAATCATGGGACGACGGAGCGATTCCACTGTCGATTTCGCGGTGCCTTCCAGCACTGCCTTGGCGAACATCTCACTCATATAGGCGTAGAAAAAGCGCCCAAGCACACCACGAAACTGGGTGAATATGTAGACGCGCTGATGAGCGCGGAACTTGCCCTCGAAGTGGTGATATACCTTGCCGACGCCAGCGCCGTCTCCTGCGGTAAGCACTGCCTCACAGTCGTGGCTAAAATCACCAATGCGCTCAATCACAGGCGAGCGAACGAAGAAGGGATATGCGCCGTCCTCAACGGCATCAGCAGTATCAGCGTCACCCGTCCCGATGTGACAGATGAAGCGAAGTCGCTTCACCTCCCAATGCGCGGGCACCTCGCCGAGCCATTCGATGCCGCTGTCCTTCATCGGCGCGTGCGGATTGAGACCCTTGCTGACGGCATGAGAGATGACGGCTTGCCGCTTCTCCTTCAGCAGCGCGATCAAGCGCCGCTGCTCCTCAATGAGCGCGTCAGTTTTGGCGGTTTCGCGGTCGAGGAAGGCGGCGATGACGGCTTGTTCCGGCCTCTCAGGAAAGGCCAGAAGGATGTTCTTCATCTCGGAGTAGTTGGTGCTCCACAGGTCGGCGACAATCCCTTTTCCATACCGGTAGAACTCCTCCTGAAACGGGGCGCTGCGCAATAGAAAGTGGACGAAGGCTGGATCGAGAAGGGCGTCAGGCGTGATGACTGTATTGATCAGCGACACCGATCCATCGAGTTGCGAAAGCCCAGACGAGCCCTTGCGATCGGAGCGGCTGTTGATGACGAAATCGCCCGCGCGCACGCCCTTGCGATTGTCGTTGTCGTCAGTCTTCGCCGCAGTTTCAAGCTGAGGAACGATCCCCTGTTTTGTCACCGAGAGCGCAGGAAACTCGGTGTCGCTCACTTTTTCTCGGCGTTCAGTAAACAAGCCTCCAAGCCTACGCACCTGCCAATGACTGGGCACCTCACCCAACCACTCGACACCACTGTCCTGATAACGCGAATATGCCGGAAAGCTCACGCCGCCAGCCCCTCCAGCATGCCCTTGATTCGGTCAGTGACTGCCTCAAGCTCAGCGTCGATCTCAGCCAGCGGGCGCGGCAGCTCGAATACATAAAAGTGCCGGGTGAACGGGATTTCGTAGCCGACCTTGGTCTTGTCGGTGTCGATCCACGCATCGTCCGCGTGCGGCAGCACCTCCCGTGCGAAATAGGTCTCGACATCCTCACTGAGCGGCACGTTCTCAGTATCGCGTAGCGCGCTGTCAGCCTGCGGCTTGCCCTTCGCTTTGCCGCGCTGACCGAACACGGTCTTGCCTGCCTCATCACGCAGCGGTCGCGCGACGGTGATGGTGCGGTAGCCGAAGGCGCTGTTCGGGAAAATGCGCGACAGCGGCGCGAGCTTCACCTTGCCGCCCTCCGGTGCTGAGGGAAACGGCTCGCCGTCAATCACCACGTCGCGAGCAACCTCCCGCCCGTCCGCGTCGAAGCTGGTGGCAAGCTGCGCCTCAGTGAACCCGCCGAATAGCTTGGTGACGGTCTCGATCTGCGCGTCCGACATCTCCTTACGCTTGGAGCCCAAGGATTTGCGCATCTTGCGCCACATGGACGAGGCGTCGATCAACTGGACCTTGCCCCGGCGAGCCTCCGGCTTCCGGTTGCTGATGATCCAGACATAGGTCGAGATGCCCGTATTGTAGAACATGTCGGTTGGCAGCGCGATGATCGCCTCAACGAGGTCGTTCTCCAGCACGTAGCGGCGGATTTCGCTTTCACCACTGCCCGCACCGCCCGTGAACAGGGGCGAGCCGTTCAAGACAATCCCGAAGCGACAGCCCCCCTCATTGAGCGGGCGCATCTTCGATAGCAGGTGCATGAGGAACAGCAGCGACCCGTCAGATACGCGCGGCAAGCCGGGGCCGAAGCGACCATCGAAGCCCTTCTGCTCGTGCTCAGTGCGGACCTGCTTCTCGACCTTCTTCCACTCGACGCCAAAGGGAGGGTTAGACAGCATATAGTCGAAGGTGCGGCCGTGGTGGCCGTCGTCGGACAGGGTATTGCCCTGCACGATATTCTCGATCGGCTGCCCCTTGATGAGCATGTCGGCCTTGCAGATGGCGTAGCTCTCTGGGTTCAGTTCCTGACCAAACATGGTCAGGTGTCCTTGCGGGTTGTGCTCGGTGAGATACTCACCCGCGACCGACAGCATGCCGCCCGTCCCCGCAGTGGGATCGTAGATGGTGCGCACGATCCCCGGCTTGGTCAGCGCGTCGTCGTCCTCGACGAACAGCAGGTTGACCATGAGGCGGATGACCTCACGCGGGGTGAAATGCTCACCCGCTGTCTCGTTCGAGATTTCGGCGAACTTGCGGATCAGTTCCTCGAAGGCGAGGCCCATCGCGGCGTTGTCCACCCTGTCCGGGTGGAGGTCGATGCGAGCGAAGCGCTCAGTGACTTGATAGAGCAGCCCTGCCTTGGCGAGCCGGTCGATCTGGGCATGGAACTCGAACTGCTCGAAGATGTCGCGCACCGCAGGCGAGAAGCCCTCAACGTAGCGGACGAGGTTGGCGCGGATGTTGTCCTGATCACCCATCAGCTTTGCGAGGTCGAGCGGATCGGTGTTGTAGAAGCCCTGCTTGGCGGCGCGCAGCGCGAAGGGTTCGGGGTTTAGGCCCATCGCGGTCTTGGCCTGAAGCTCAGTGAGCACCGCTGCCTTGGTGGGTTCAAGCACGCAGTCGAGGCGGCGCAGCACAGTGAACGGCAGGATCACCCGGCCATATTCAGATTGCTTGTAGTCGCCTCTCAGCAGGTCCGCCACGGACCAGATGAATGACGCAAGTGCTTGATGGTTCACCGTTTCCCCCTTGACTGGGCTAAGGTAGCATGCCCGCTGAGGGGAGGACAGCGACTTATGCGATACCGGTTTCTGTTAAACGGGACGTTGAGGCGGCATGGCAGATCAGCCTGACCTGCTCACCGATCTGCACGATCTCGACTTCGTGCGCCTGCTGCTGGCTGAGATGCACGATGACCTGCGCGGCAAGGTCAGCCGCTTTCGTCAGCTTGACGACACGGTGAGTGCGATCGGGTCGAGGCAGTCGATGATCCCCGGTGGTGAGGTCGCCTACGCTGCGTGGGTCGAGGCGCGCAGCACCTTCGTGCATGGCAACTTCGTCGCCACGGTGCTGCTGTCGCAGGCGCTCGCTGAGCAGATGCTGGCGGCCATGCTGGTCACGGGGCTCGACGCCGAACCGATTCCGGCTCGCATCGCCTTCCGCGACACGCTCGCCCGCTGCCGCACACGCAACTTCATCAGCGAGCAGGACGCCACGGACTTGGAGCGGCTGATGAACCTGCGCAATCCGCTGTCGCACCATCGCCTGATCGATGACCCAACGAACCTGTCGCGACGAGCCATCGATGCGCGTTTGCCCAGTGAGGAGCACCTGCGCCGTGATGCAACCTTTGCCATCAGCATGGCGGTTCGCCTGATGGCGCTGCCGATGATCCGACTTGGTGACTGAGAGCCGAGCGCTGACGCGCTCGCCTGCTGCATCCCATTGACCGCTTCGTTGCACTTCGCGGATCAATGAGCGCAGCAATAAGGGTCAGCAGATATACACATTCTACGTCATCAACCTCGCTGTGGAAGACAACTCTATCTCCCCCGCACCTGAGCAGACTGACTGAAGAGCATCCACGGATGCTCACGCTCGGTAAAGCGATGCTGCCCAGATGCGAGGAATAGGTGGTCATCAACCTGTAGTGTCAGACTATGCGTCGCGGCTTCGGGGTTTTACGCCCAGCAGGTGGTCGCCCGGACCCTGCATGCGCCAGCGCCTATCAAGGTATTGATCCCGGCAGAGTGAACATGACTTCAGGGATACCTTCGACGGTTATATCGTGAATGATAAGCCATTGAGAGGCGCACGCTGTTGACTCAGCGCCTACTCAATGCGGGGAGTTGTCAGCTAAAGACATGGCTCCCCATCTTTCTCGTGACTTCTTTTCAGCACGGTCTCAGAACCGGCAACCGCAGCGCCACGAGCGCGGTCGGGGTGCCCACCCAATACACTGATGCGGCAGCAAACCGTTCAGCTTCTATTGCGTGGAGGCGAACACGCGACAATCTAACCCCTGAGCACTTTATATATCTGCAAGATACCAAACACGGTATCTGGCCCGCAATATTTATCATCATCCCCGACGCGTCTTTCGACGCGCCGGAGAGAGATACTTCATGCACGACGGAAAGCGATTCGGCCCTGAGTATCTCGGCCTTGCACCGCGTTTCCGGCCTCGACCAACCGCTGAGCCGCGAACCGGATCGCGTTCTCAACACCGCTAAATCCGTAGCGCTTAGCTTCATTGAATAGGGTGCTGGTGCTCTTCCACTCATTTGTCAGCAGATCGAGGACGAGGTTCTCGTTGTTGGCTCCACGAGCCTTGCCCTTGTTGGCCCGTGCGCGCGCTCGCTTCGGTGCGCTTGCTGCCGTCTTTGCTGATGTCTGGGCACGACGCCGACGTGTCGGCTGAGGATCGGGCTCCGGCTGAGGTTTTGCCGCCTCCTCTCCCAGCGAAGCGAGCACGCGCTTCTTGATTTCCTGCTCAACTGCGGCGACCCGTTCGGCCACATATTGCTCACGACCCTCTTCGGCATCGGTAAGCGCCTTCTTGGCTTCCTTGAGGCGCTCAATCAGGCCGCGAATCTCAGCATTGCGTTGGTCGATGACACCGAGATCGTCGCCGCCCCGGGCCTGAGCCTCTGCAAGCTCGACTTCCTTGGCTTCAAGCGCGCTTTCCACATCGGCAACTCGACGCTGCGCACGCGCCATCGCGGCCTTATGCTGTCCCTCGATCTCGTTGATTTGAGCAGCATGCTCACGCTGTGAGCTTTCGAAGCGCTTAGTTAGCCGGAAATACATATCCGCCCACTCGCTATCAGGGCGCCCACCCTTGGCAGAAAACTTGGTGTTCATGTAAGTCTCGATGCCACCACTTGAAGACAAGGCCCGCCGCAACATGATAAAGGCATTTGAGGCCTCGTTGTCGTTTGTTGAGGGATGCATTGCAGTAGCCCAGAGCTTCTCAGCTTTGTTGGTGTTCATGACGTTCTCCATCGTTCGGGTGAGCAACTCGCTTCCGATGTTTGGAGAATAAGCGAAGTCGGAAGGCTTCCTTGCGATTACCGCGTTTGGGATCGTTGACAGTGCCGGAGAAAGTTCGTTTGGTAGGGCAATGACCCGCCCGTCACCCATGAAAGCAGCGAATCTCAAACGGTTAGCTGATGCGAAGGCTCATAATGACCTGCTATGGCAAGCCGTTAAATGGTTTGTCGTTGAGATCAGGTCGCAGATGCCAAGTCGAGGCAAGGGAACCACTGCCGAGCCGTTTCCTTCGGTTCCAGCAATCGTGAAGGCGCTCAACCTCCACGGGCTCAAGACCACGCACAACAAGCCGATCAACTATAACACCGTGAGCCGCCTGATCACCGATCGGTTCGACGAATGGGCTGCTATTCCAACCGCCAGAGAGATGGAGGACGCGCTTCCCGCTCCTCAGCCGTATGTGTGGGGGCGTTTTCGTTTGCTGGAGGACGTGGGCGAGTTCAGCGAGGGTGATTACGGGCAGGTCAAGGAAATCATCGACGGGGGCGTGATTGGCTTCTTCACTGATTGGGACAGCGTAAAGATTCGAGACCCAGAGCACATGGAAATACCAGTCAGGCTGCACCAGATGCGGATGGTCGCAGGTAATCTGCACGATTGGTTATCACTCCCCCAGAGAGACCCTTTTGAGTCCGCACACCCCTCTCCGACTCATTCCGCAAACCCCGGTGATGATCAGTGAGCGTGTGTGGCGGAAAACCGTGTTCGCAAATCATCTCGACTGAGGTTTGCGGAAATGGTTCGCAAAGCAGTTGATTAAGGAACGGGGGTGCTTGGCGGTGCTGCACGTCGAGCATACCTTCCGCGCACCGAGGAGGTATCGTCGATGGGACTGTTCGATAGCAACGGCAACGACCGCACGAAGGGTGGCCCGAAGGTCAAGACCGGACCCAATGCAGGGCTGACGCGCGCGAAGAACGATGATGGTCGCTGGCGTGAGAAGCGCAGCGATGCAGGCAAGCCGCGTAAGTGACGCATAGCGCCGTCATCTGATAGGACGGTTGCGGATAGGCTGGTGATGCCGCTGCCCTTGTGGAGGGGGCCGCGCTTGGAGACCGTCAGCCTATCCGCTTCCTCACCGTTGGACGGGTGAAGCAGGACTGCTCTGCGCCTCGTTGAGGCGCGGCTCAATGCACAAACTGGGCAACCGCCGACAACCACTCGAACAGGTGGTCGCCCGCTAAATACCAGCATGCTCACGCCCATCCCGCTCACTGACTGCCCCGGGCTCATCGACCTCATGCTGACCGGCGATGAGCACCGTGCGAGCTTCGGCCTCAATGGCGTTGGGGTAAACGTCG